>JBGCFA010000109.1:0-8930 GCA_045106675.1 Bacteroidia bacterium | reverse complement strand
CAGGTCCGGAATCCGAAGCCCTTTGTGCTGCTATGGGAGCCCAAGCTTTTACTCATGGAAGAGATGTGTTTTTTGCCAAGGGCAAATATCAACCTGATTCAGGCCAAGGCCAAAAACTGCTAGCCCACGAACTCACCCATGTGGTCCAACAAGGTCATGCACCCAAAAAAGTTGCTCCTGCTCCTGATAGTTCCGCTGGAAAAGAATAATTTCCCATATGTCTGTTTCACCCCATCTCCTTTTGTCCGATCAACAAGAAATGTTGCAAAATTTTCTGGAACAAATGTTTCAGGACTTGCAACAGCTCATTGAGCAACGGATTAAGGCCCATTTTTCTCATGAAGTCCTCGCGCTTAGCCTTGATGAGACCTATCGTTTCCCGAAGGGGCATCCTATCAATGAGCTTCTCGGAGATAGTCCGTTGACGATGGCGGATTATTATATGATTGCTTTGAGCCTAGTGCCACATTTACAACCTCAATTGCTCGATTTTATCATCTCTTCCAATATCAGTGGCGATAGTAATTTCTTAGAGTTAGGTGGGCAGCGTGGGAAGCAATTTCGAGGCATGATACCGACGGGAGAGACAGCGCTTTTTCTCCTTGCAGGGAACGATCTGTCAAATCGCTTGCAAGTGTCAAAACATTTTCATCCCGACTATTGGCTCAATCACAAACGAGTACTCTGGCTAGGTAGCGTAGAAGAAGGAGAGCCACAAATGGCCGGAAAGTTGATTCTTTCAGCCGAATATCAAGATATCCTTACTCAAGGCTATGTTACGCCGCCTCGTTTTAGCCTGAGTTTCCCCGCCCAACGCATCGAAACCGCCCTCGATTGGGACGACCTCGTACTCAACAAAAACACCATCGCTCATATTCGTGATCTTGAAACTTGGGTCAAGCATCATCAGACCTTGATGGAAGATTGGGGCATGAAACGCAAACTCAAGCCTGGCTATCGAGCTTTATTTCACGGCCCTCCGGGTACTGGTAAAACGCTCACCGCTTCTTTGCTCGGCAAGCATACCGGAAAAGAGGTGTACAAAATTGACCTGTCGATGATCGTCTCAAAGTTTATCGGCGAAACCGAAAAAAATCTCTCCAACCTCTTTGCCCGAGCCGAAAACAAAGATTGGATTCTCTTTTTTGATGAAGCTGACGCCCTTTTTGGTAAGCGTACCCAAGTGAGAGATGCGCATGACAAATACGCCAATCAAGAAGTTTCCTATCTCCTCCAAAGAATTGAAACCTATAACGGTCTTGTCATTCTTGCCTCTAATTTCAAAAACAATATCGACGAAGCCTTTATTCGGCGTTTTCATGGAGTGATTCATTTTCCTTTGCCCGCCCCTGACGAACGCCAACGTCTCTGGGAAGCCGCCTTCCCGACCCAAATTAAACTTTCCCCTGAGGTTGATTTCGCCAATCTCGCAGATAAGTACGAACTCTCCGGCGCAGAAATCATGAACATCATGCAGTACTGCTGCCTCAAAACGCTCGAAAATGGCAACCAAAACCTGCGAGAAACCACAATATTGCAGGGAATTAGGCGTGAATACTTAAAAGAGGGACGTATCATGCGTTAAATTTGCGTATCTCCTCAAAACGTCTGATTTTTATCCCATGCACATTTCAAAATTGCTCTTCGGCCTTTTTTGTCTATTCGCGCTTGCGGCCTGCGATCAGTTTACCGATCAGACCAATATCGACCTTGACAACGATGGTGAATCTACCTTGATCGTCACCATCGACGAACTTTCATATCGCATGAATCCCGGTGGACATACGGCGATCAAACTTGAACCCGGTTTTCATAAGATTAGGGTAGTCGATCAAGCTGACGATAAAGAGCTTGAGGCCTCTACTTTCGAAGTCAAAAAGGGAGGACTAATCAATCTTGCCAAAAGCCAATATTACGTTTGGTCCGACATCTATGGTAACCAAGCCCTCAAAGACGAAAAGCTCAATGTCCAAGACCTCGTCATTGAGACTAAAGATGAAAAAGGCAAAAAAATCAAAACTACCTATATCGGAGATTTTGAAAAGCTTCCCACCGATCAATTGTACCTCGAATCGCAATGGGATTATGGCTTGATCGAAGATTGGCCGAGTCGCTTGTGGGATATTGTGCCTAGAGAAGACAAATTTGAAGTTCGCCGTAAACTCTACCGTGAGCAAGGTTTGATTGACTACTATATGTCTCGTGTTTCGGGCGCTGAAGCCGCGACTAAGTAATAATCTATGGTTCGTACCCGATCCTTTGATATCAAAAACGGTTATTGTCATATCTACTCTGACCGTATCGAGCTCCAATACAAAGGGCTTTCAGGCACTTTATTGCGTTGGCTTTCGCGTCGTGGCTGGCGAGGAGAAGGTTTGCTCTACTTATTGCTTACCATCCTTTTTGCCTTATTGACGCTGACCTCGATTATTATCGAAAACTATTTCCTCGCGCTATTTTTTGCGGTCTTTAGCGGTATCACATTGGTGGCACTTTTTCAGCGGCGACAATATGCCTTCTCTTTGAAGATTCTGCGTTCGGAGATCGAAAAAGTAGATTATCAAGAGGCGGTTAAAGGGGTTTCTCGGGCTAAGTTTGTGATCTATTTTCGTCCTAAAAAGCGTCTTTTTCGCCGCGAGATATTGCTGCCTTCTCTCATGCAAAATGGCCAGTCCGTCGCTCAATCTGCTTATTGGATGATGCGCGACGAAGGCTTGCTGCAAGACTAATATTCACCCATGTTGCTAGCTGATGCTGCTCAGATACGTCTTGCCGATCAGATTATGATCGAGCAATATCAATTTCCCGGCATCCTCCTCATGGAAACCGCCGGACGGCTAGCCACAGAGCGCATTTTAGCTTTATATCCTGAACAGCAATGCTTTCTCATTTTAGTTGGCCCCGGCAATAATGGTGGAGATGGCTTAGCGATCGCCCGACGTTTGTATTTAGCTGGTAAAACGGTCAAGCTTTGGCTTTCGCATGCTGCGGAACGCTTCCAAGGCGATGCTCGCATCAACTATGAGATCGTTCGGCAATTGCCGATCTCCCTCCAATACTGGCAATCAGAGACAAAAGATACTTGGCAAGACGGCTTCACCGAACGCCCCCTTTTGATCGATGCTTTGCTAGGGACTGGGATCGAATCTGTCTTAAGAGGAACCATCGCCGAAATGATTGCCTTTTTTCGAGATTTGAGTCTCTCTACTATTGCCATCGACTTGCCGAGTGGCATGGATGCAAGCACGGGTTGCTTACTCAATGAGGTCCTTCCTGCAACTCATACTTTGAGTTTTCAACTGTCCAAGATTTGTCATTATGTTACGCCTGCCGCGAACGCTTGTGGTAAGCTGCATGTCCTTGATATTGAGATTTGGCCGAGAGTGCTAGGGGAGCTAGGCATTCGGCGGCGTGTTTTGGATACCGGCTTCGCCGAACGCTTGACTTTATCTCGCCCCAGTGATTCGCACAAAGGGACTTATGGGCATGTATTGCTGATTGGTGGCAGTCGCAATATGGCGGGTGCCATTTGCTTGAGTGCTGAGGCTAGTTTGCGTACTGGTGCTGGTCTTTGTACGGTGCTTTGCCCTAGTTCTTGTCGAGAAATTTTACTGAGTCGTGTGCCAGAGGCGATGTGTGTGGGAGTCGGCCCTGCCGAACGCCAGCATCTTCAGTTAGAAGATTTGGCCAGCATTCAAGCTTTGCTAGTTGGTAAAGCGGCTATTGCCATTGGCCCCGGCTTAGGCACACATCCTGATACCATTGCCTTGCTCAACGCTTTGCTGCCATTTGTGGAGGTGCCCATCGTCCTTGATGCCGATGCCCTCAATATTTTGGCTCAATGGCCCGATTGGGAAGCGAAGTTGCCTGCTCAATCAGTTCTTACTCCCCATCCCGGTGAGATGCGTCGACTGAGCAAACGAGAGGATGCTAATCAACACCGTTTAGAAGTCGCCGAGGCAATGGCCCAATCGAGTCGTGCACACATCGTGCTCAAAGGCAAAAATAGCCTGATCGCTTGTCCTGATGGATTGAGCTTTCTCAATCCTACTGGTAATGCAGGCATGGCCACAGGAGGGAGTGGGGACGTTCTGACAGGCATGATTGCCAGTTTGCTTGCCCAAGGCTATCCGCTTAGCGATGCTGCTGCATTAGGCGTTTTTAATCATGGTGCTGCTGGCGACCGGGCTGCTCAAGTCAAAAGCTCAACGGCTCTAATCGCTTCTGATATCATTATGATGTTATAAACCTAATCTTGATTCTACAATCAAGTGTTACACGCTTGTAATAATACGGTTAAAAGTAACTTACGAAAATTGGTTGCATTTGTTATTATTGTATATAGCTAATCGCCTCATTCAGTTTGAGGCTGCTAACATTTCAATAATACAACATATGGCATCAAATCAACGACCGTATTTTACTGTCAAAACCCAGGCTTCTACCTCTCTGAGGTTCAAATACGCGATTGGTATTGGAGTATTAGCTTCTCTCGCCTTAGCCGTAGTGATGGTTTCTCTCTATGAGCCAAACCTACAAACCGCAGAGGTCAAAAAAGTATCAGTAGTCAAAATTACCCCTATCAACACTAGCAATCTCTCTGCTGATGTCGATATGTCGGCACGTAAGGATATTGCTGAAGTTGTACAACTTCAAAAAGCACTTAGCTACGACAAATCTGGGGTTGGACTTGAAAAAAAGCAGCTCTTAGCGGAGCAAGTGACACTCTTACGTGCATTAGAAGATGTGCAGCTCAAAATTGCTTTGCATGTCGATGACCCTACTTTTGATCATCATCTTTGGAACGCTAAACAACAAGCTATTGAAAAAAGACTTACTCCTTCCACTCACTAATTCCATCCTCACCACTAATTGTTAGTTGATGAAACACTTTATTACAATTTCCTGTCTTACGTGTCTATTCAGCTTCTGTGCTTTCAACTTATATGCAGATTGTCCTATCAATCAATCTGTCCTATTGGTTTCCGAATCCTTCGAAAACGATATCCCTTCTGATTGGGAAACGCCTGTTGCGCGTGATGGGGATACTTGGAACATTGACGCGAGTCCCATTGGCTATTATGGTAATCCAGGCCAAGGCAATTGGGTCTATGTCAATGATGAACGAAATGATCAGGTCGGCCTTGCCGAACTATTGACTTCCGCTTACGATCTGTCTGCTTTTCCTGCTTTTGTTCAACTTGAGTTTGATCTCAACTTCCAAGAGTATAGTGGCAAAGGTAGCTATCATATAGACATTTGGGATGGCAATGTATGGCGAAAACTACATTATGATACCGAAGATGTTACAGCTCACTTTAGTATTGATATCACGGCCTACGCTAACGAAGAAACGCGTTTTCGCTTTGTCTATGATGACGGCGAAACTTGGGGTTGGGGCATGGGAATAGACAATTTTCAAATCATTGGACTGCCCGATGCCTGTGGCAATGGGGTTTGTGATTATGGCGAATCTCCGGCTGATTGTGAAGACTGTGCTGAAAAATTAGGATTCCCTTCCTCTTGGGTGCCTGAAGGGCAAGATATTGTCGGACAAGCGGCAACTTATGCAAATTTCAATGCAGGGAGTCTTTGTGATGATTGTTTCGAAGCAATTGATTTAGGCTTTGCCTTTGAGTTTTTTGGTGAAAGCTATGAGTCTGCTTATCTCAATACCAATGGGAATCTCACTTTTGAGCAGCCTTATGCCGCATTTACCCCAGAACCATTTTGTCTCGTAGGTCCTAAGATGATTGCACCCTTTTTCGCGGATGTTGATCTGACCAAGGGAGGCGAGCTGAGCTATTATGCCGATCCTGAAGGGACTTATTTTATCGCCCGTTGGGAATCCGTCGCCTTTTTTGGTTGTGAAGGGGAAGAGTGCGATCAGCGCAATAGTTTTCAAATGATCCTCACCAATGGCAGCATACGAGCGGTGGGTGAATATATATTACCGCTTGGGTCCAACATCCTATTTGTCTATGGAGACATGCAATGGACTTCTGGTACTTCCTCTGGAGGTAATGGCGGCTTTGGCGGGGCGCCAGCCACTGTAGGACTCAACCAAGGCGATGGCAACAGCTGTGATGACTATGGCGTCTTTGATCGTGATGGTTACGCTTATTATGGCAATCATCAAGACGATCTTTGTATCGCCAATGCGGTCAGCCACCTTGACTACCATACGATTGCTTTCAATGGTGTTGTAGGTGAATATGCCCAAGCCAAGGGCGAAGTTGTCCTCAAAGGCAATGCAAATGAAACTGGAGTAGAACTTATGTGGTGCACGGACATCATGGAAACCACTGAGTTTTTTGTGCTTGAACGCAGAGCTGGCTCAGATAACGCTGTATATAAGGAGATTACCACCATCTATCCTGGCGATCCACTTAGCAGGCAGTTAGGAGAGTTTCTTTATTTAGATGAAAATGCAAAAGCTGATACCAATTATTATCGTATCACTCAAGTCCAGTCCAATGGAGAACTGAGCTATTCAGCCGTTATCAAAATCGCTTTTGGTGATCCCAACTCTCAGTTTTCACAGGCTTCAATTAGTTTGATTGGCGTTGGTCCCAATCCGCTTCAGGAGCAGCTAAATATCCGTTACTCACTGGGCACGGCCAATGACATCCAATACAAACTGGTTGACATAACAGGCAAAATGATCCTCAGTGGCAGCCAGAGTGGGCAGATAGGAGAAAATCAATTTAGTCTCAACTTACCTGCATTGAGTGCCGCGATGTATGTGATCTCCCTTAACGATGGCCAAGAGATCGTACATATGAACTTGATTAAAGAATAATACTTCCTTTCCAGATTTAAGCGCCTATCAACATGGGTTGGTAGGCGCCTTTTTTATGCTTTTCGCTTGAGTAAAGCGACATTTTCTACATGTGCGGTCTGAGGAAACATATCTACTGGCTGAATCTTGAGTAGCTCATATTGCTCTGCCATCAACTGTAAGTCTCTGGCTTGGGTGGCAGGTTTGCAACTAACGTAGATGATATATTCAGGCGCGACTTTGAGGATTTGCGTCACGACTTTTGGATCCATACCAGCTCGTGGTGGATCTGCGATAATGAGATCTGGCTTACCTTCACGATCGACGAGCTCGTCGGTGAGGATTTTTTTCATGTCTCCTGCGTAGAACGAGAAATTGCTTATGTCGTTGAGTTCTACATTGACGCGAGCGTCTTTGATAGCATCTTCGACATACTCAATGCCTACTACCTTTTGTGCTAACTCCGAGACAAAGATCCCGATACTACCTGTGCCCGAATAGAGATCATAGACGACGGGATGCTGACTTTGACCTTCTGGCAGGCTTTGAGCCATAAAATCTTTGATCACTCCATACAAGCGTTCCGCCTGGCGGGGATTGGTCTGGAAAAATGAGACGGGACTGATCCTAAACTGATAGCCTCCCAACTCTTCAGTAATGAAAGGAGAACCTTGCCAGATGCGGTATGGGAGGTCGGTATATGAGTTGTTTTTCTTTGGATTGACGACCCAGACCCAGTTAGTTACTTGAGGAAAGCGTTCCGCAAGGTGGGTAAAAACAGGCTCGACCAAATCCAAACGATCATCTGCTACGATCAAAATTACCATTAGCTCTCCATTAGCTTCCGTAGTCCGGAACGCCAAATTGCGGAGGAAGCCTTCATGACTCTTCATATTGTAAAACGCATAGTCATGCTCTCGGCAGTAAGAGAGTAATTCATTGCGAATATCATTGACGATCGGCTTTTGTAGCAAGCATTCCTTGATTTGGATCACCTTGTCAAAAATACGGGGTACGTGATAGCCAAGGCTACGCTGATCGATATCCTCGCGTTCCATATCCTCTTTTTTCAACCATGCTTTATCGCTGAATGAAAATTCGAGTTTGTTACGATAGTGGTAAGGCGTTTCGTTGGCGAGCACTGGGAGGATTTCGCCGATAGGAACCTTGCCGATACGCTGGATGGCATCTACGACTTGTTGGTGTTTGGCATTGGCCTGAGCTTCGTAGCTCATATTTTGCCATTTGCAGCCTCCGCAGACATCAAAATGCTTGCAGTCTGGCTCTACACGATCGGGAGAGGGCGTAATCAGTTCTGAGACTTTGCCGATATAGATGCCTTTTTGCTTTCTAAATACTTTGACTACGGCTCTATCTCCGGGCACTGCGTCTTCGACGAAGATTACCTTTTCTTCTTCTTTGGCGACAGCTCTACCATCGGTGGCTGCGTCAATGATATCTAATGTTACCTCGTATGGCTGAAATCGTCTTCTTCCCATCTGTTTTGCGCTATTTTTAGCTCGGCAAACTTAGGCAATTAAGTATCTAGTAGAAAGAAAAAAGTCGTAAGTAAAGGTTAAATGCATGAAACTGATTAGGATCATTTCCTCATTGAACATCCCCGCTCGCATAAGCCGCAACCCCTTGAAAGTGGTTTTCGCGCAGGCTTATATTAGGCTAGGATGACGGGCTAAACTGGGGCGTCATCCCAGAAATATGAAGTATGAGTATTATCTGGGACCTTTTATTTCTCCTTCGCGTGGCGGAACGCTTCTTCACTGAAAATAATCAGCTATCTACTTCATTGACAGGGTGTTAAATTCCTTTTGGCTTAGTCGGGATTCCAACGATAGCCTAAACTAAACATGAGAGTATTTTGTAAGGGATGATTTTGCTGTATCGGTATCCAATAGGCGGCATCGAGACTAAATCTTTTGCTCTGGAAGCCCAATCCTGTGCTTATTAGATGTCGGCCGCCCAACTCTGGCGCTTCATACTGCCAGCCTAGGCGTAACGCGAGAGCCAAGCGTTCGCCAAGGGCTATCTCTGCCCATTCTAAGCCTAGCTTAAACTGCCAATCTTGCCAGTTTTCGCCTGGAGCTGCGTCATGGATAGATTGAATCGGTGCGAGCCAACCGCTATTGATCGA
>JBGCFA010000108.1:0-50828 GCA_045106675.1 Bacteroidia bacterium | reverse complement strand
CTCAATAAATTTGTGCAAACACGAGAACAAAAAGCGATGCTCGAACGACGTGTCAATGAGAAAACCGTTGAACTTCGCGATAAAGTGGGAGAGTTGGCGCAGGCCAATCATGACTTAAAGCAGTTTGCTTACGTAGCTTCTCATGATCTCAAAACCCCACTGAGGACGATTGTTAACTATCTCCAGTTACTGGAACGAAAGTATAAAACTAGCTTAGATGAGCAGGCAGATGAATATATTTCTTTTGCAGTAAGAAGCTCCAAAAGACTGTATGAGATGATCAATAATCTCCTCCATTATTCGGAGCTAGGTACGAGGGAGGGAAGTGAAGAATCTTTGGACTTGAATATCGTCTTAGGCAATGTGTTGACGACTTTAGAAGGCTTTTTGCAAGAGAAAAATGCAGAAGTCATTTCACCTCAATTACCGATTGTTAAGGGCGTGGTTGCTGAATGGGAGCTATTGTTTCGCAATCTGATTGAAAATGGAATCAAGTTTAATTATTCCAAGAACCCTCAGATTAAGATTGAAATCAAGGATAGCCCCGGCTTTTGGATTATGGCGATAGGAGATAATGGTATCGGAATACCAGAAGAATATCAACATCAAATCTTCCAGATTTTTCAGCGTCTACATACTGAAGAGTTTCCTGGTAGTGGCCTTGGTTTAGCGATGTGTAAGCGAATTGTCGAAAAGCAGGGCGGACAAATTTGGCTAGAGTCAAAACCCGAGGAAGGAACCCAAGTGATTTTTTCTATCCCCAAATAAATTGTGCACAAAATCTCTTAGGCACAGACTTCACACTGCGCTAAGGAGACATAATCAGGCCGATCACTTGCCGTTTGATGACGGAAACTCTGGACGATTTCGTCTTTGTAGATCAAAAAGGCGCCGGGCATCTGCCAGCCATCTCCTTCTTGTCGGCCAATCCAATGTCCCTTCACTACCCCTGCAAAAAATCCTCTAAGCCAAGATTTCCAGCCAAACATTTGATTGAAACTACCTCTTGGGAGGCCAAAGGACTGGTAAAGCTTTTTATCAGGGTCAGAAACTCTTGACACATCTGCAAGACCATATTTAGAGAAAAACTCATCGGCGCGTTCTGGCGGAGACATATGAACGATACAAATTCTGGTGCCTTCTGATTCGATCTGCTCACGATTGCGACCGAGATCCTCCATTGCTTCTCTACAAAAAGTACAGCCAAAGTGACGCATGAAAACCAAAAGAGTAGGGCGATACTCAGTGATCGTATTTAATTGAGTTCCGTACTGATCTTCAAAATGACCCAAAAGATTATCGCTAATGCGCATCTTCCGTCTATCCAAATAATACTGCTGTGTTTCGTGCTGCAAAAAGACTTGATGCAATATCCAACCTAGCATCGGTAGCCATAGTAAATCATTTACAAAAGAAAACCAGACAAATTCAGACCCAAGCGTTCCTATGAAATAGTAAGCCAAAGTACCTATCAAGGCTCCACTCTTGAGTAAAAAAGCCATCATTATGCTTAACCAATGCCTCATGACATCTTTGGCGGCAATCGCGTATGCAATTCCAAATATCAATACTACTCCGCCTACCCCTTGAATGAGAAAAGGATATTGAGGTATTGGTAATTCGGCCCATTGGAGCAAGAGCGTGGGTCTGGCGATCAAAAACAAGCCCCACAATACATTATATATTGCTGCAAATTGCAAGAAAGGGCGCGTCCATGATCGTATATAGTAATCCATATATGAAATGTCATTTAAGTACTAACCTCGAAATCCTAAAAGAGTTTTAGAATATTAAAGAAATAAAACGAGGCTTGCCAAGAATGTCATTTCTCAATCACTCATTCACTCATTCACTCACCAATATTATAGGACTCTGAACGCGATTGGACTCATTTCCAGCTCTATCTACTACATATAGCGTGAAGCTGGCCTCTTGCTGCGCAGAACCATCCGTTATCAAAGTATTGGGTAGGGTGAGACTAAAGGTTCCGCGAACAGCGACCTCCGATCCATCCGGTGCAATCTGCTGCAAACGAAAACTATGGGTAGCGGCAATTCGGTCGTCCTGCAAAAAGACATTGCGTTCGCTATCGTCATTAGTGCCAAGATCACCGTCTCCATCTGTGTATTGAATACGAAAGACAATACTATCCTTGAAGGCTTTCACCGCAATCGGACTGACATCTAGCAGTTCAATCTCTGGCACATTCGGGATCAGCAATGGATCTGATTTACAGCTGGAAAGCATCACACTAAGCGTTAGTGCAGCTATAATCAGTGAAATAGTTTGATATACTCGCATTATGGTACCAGAAAAAAGGACATATAAAACTTAAACTCAATTGGTTGAGATTCACGCGGAAACAAAAATGATTCGTTGTGATCCCCGTCTGCAGTTTCTAAACGAAACATCGATATTTGAGGCGAACCAGGCTCTAATTCTCCGCTTGGTACATTGGCCGTATTGACCGTGACTGACCAATAAAATAAGCCATCTTGCCCCGGACCATAATAGTCTGGGACGAGTTTGGGACTAGGATTAAATACGGCATTGACCTTAAGTCCTTGGTCATAAGCATCTAGTTTATCCGTAAATGTCAAAGAAGTAGCCTGCAACAAGCCGAGATCGGTGCTATCGTCTTCTAAAGCTAGGTAAATGGTCAAATCTTGATTGGGCAAGGCCGCGAATGGGTAATAAGGCTCATCGCCTCTGATGGTGTCAACTCTGTACTCAAAGCCATTGAAATCGACAAAAGCAGCAACGCCTGTAAACATAGGCTGGCGATTGGGTTGAGTGGAGGCATTGCCAAACATATCCGGCGCTCCCTTTTCTATCCATTGGCGTATGGATTGGGTTTGGCCTTCTGTCAACGGATTGTCATAGAGCGGCATACGTCCCAATAATTGATCTTCAGTCGTGACGCGATAGTATAGCCAAGATGCTTCGGGCTGCTGCGGCAGAACGCGAAATTCGTAGTCTCCGCCCGTAGTGTTTTTGACTACCGGCTGAAAAACTAAGGTTGAATAGGTCGATTGTACCGTCCTGAAATCTGGTTCAAACGAGCCATCATGACAGCCTGGTACTGCACAACTTTGGGAAAAGATGAATTTATGTAGCCCCACGATAGAACTGGAATCTGGTTCTGGCAGCGGGGTCGGTGGTTCTGGATAGACGATGGCATCAAAAGGATTGGCCGGAGGCGTCGGGTCGTTGCGTTCGCAGGAGGCGAAAAACAGCCCGAAGACGCAAATAGATATGATGATTGCTTTCATAATTGACGTATTAGACGAGTGCTTCGGTTAAGACACGACCTGGTAATAGTCCTGCTGGAATCTGGTTTTCAAAACCTAAGAGATTCGCGATTGTAGGCACGATATCAATACTTTCTCCCACTGGCATGCTTGGCGTGCCGATGACTTGATTGCGTTTGATTACAGAATCTGGCCCCAAAATCATCGAGAATATCTCTCGAGAAGTAGGATCACCTGTATGGTCGATCCCTGCTCTGCCATAGACATCTAAAACTGTATTGGGCTGTAGGTTACGTCCGTGTTCCGGAACGAGTACCATCACCGTATCATTCGCTAGACCGGGAGTGTTTTGGATCATATTCCATAGGTGAGCTACTGCATAATCAGCTTTGCGTAGGTTGTTACAGTAGTTGCTAAAGTTTTGGTGGCAATCGTCCACATCGGTCATATTGACTACCAATAGCTCCGGTTCAAACTCTTTGAGGATTTCTTCTGCCATCATGATTGTGTAGACATCATTGGTGGCGTACTGACTTGACATACCGAGTGGATTGGCAAAGCCTCCCGCTAATCCTAAGTCCACAAGCTGTTTGATAAAGGCCTGGATATCTTTGGCATCCTGCGGGGTATTATAATTGCTATCGCCAGAAGAAAGGGCCGATTTGTCAAAGTTTTGATTGAGAAAGTTACGCACCCCTGCGATTTTCTCTTCTTCATGAAATTGAAACTGCTTGGGCTGTTGAAGCACCTGATAGTTATTAACCAAAGTCGTCGGTGCAATATGATTTGCGCCATAGAGTGGGCCATAACTAGGGTGCTGGCTATAGTTGAGTGCCGGATATGGTCCTAATGAATTCGAAACCCACCAAGCATTACGAGCCGAAAGGGCTGGTGAATTATGCTTCATATAATATTCAAAGAGGGTAGGGGCCTCTGGATGCGCTTTGAGATTGAGTCCAGTATTGCTATAAACCCCAGTCAAGGCGACGGTATGGCCATTGAAGTGTCCGGTGGGGCCTTCCGCATAGCGGAACTCTTTGAATAGTGTGGCTTCACTCGCCAATAAGTTTGGGTAAGGGTTTTGAGGAATTGGATCAAGCCCCGGAATCGTGGAGGCTGCTCCTGCAAAGGAGGCAGACATCAAATTGCCTTCTTGCTGATGGATGGCTTCGATATTACGAATGCCTCCCGCAAAAAGGACATATACTACATGATTGACCTTTCGGTTCATGGTCTTGGCAAAAAGTCTACCGCTAGGCAATATATAAGGAGCGGCGACGCTAGCAGCGGCAGTGAGCCCCGCTTTTTTGAGAAATGATCTTCTTTTCATGATATCAATAGTAGCGGTATTCGTCGGAAGTAAGAAAGGCGTAATAGATTTGTTCAGGACGGATGTCGGTATCCTGTTCGATCAACTGTTGGAAATGCCAACGTTCGTATTCAGTGGGCTCTCGCACATAAAACTTCTTATAAGTGTCTTTGACGAAGCTTTCAATATCAGCCCGCATTTCTTGATCTGTAGGTAGGCTTGCTCCTGGAGCATTGAGCATATTGAGGATGATATAATCTGCGATTAACAGCTTGTCTCCGACTGAATTATAAGAATTGACCATCTGGCTCAATGCGTTTTCGGAGATCGTGGTACCAAAGAGGTCTGAGTAAGCGAGGGACAAAAACTCTAAATCTGTCTTCAGATTACTTTTGTCGAGATTGGTGGTTTTAATTTCTACCTCATTAACCTCGTACAAATAAACATCTTGGCCTCCTTGGCATGAAACCAGAAGGGCAATTGAGAAAAGTATGCCTGCACTGCCAATTCGTTGCAGTAATTTCATGATGATCGTTTTCATAAGCCGAGGTATTCGTCAGTGGAAAGGATGCGTTTTAGTAAATTTTCGTAATTCTGGTCTTGCCGATAGGCGATAGTTTGCAGGCTCATCTCCTGCGAGTTGGGAGCTCTAAAAAGAAAATCCTGATAGATATTGATCACCTGCCCTTCGTAATAATTGTCTGAATCAAAAAAGAGACTGATAAAATCCTGTTTGTTGTAGCCTTCTTGCCCAAATACTACGACCGTAGCTCCGTCGACCATAGCTACGCTATTGTTGAGTTCTGACTCGCTGGGATAGCGCCCAAGAAAGTATTCAAAGAGAGCTAGGACAAAGTTTTGGCTCCCCATATTGATTTGGTCATAAAAATAATTATTGACCATCCTTCTTTGTATCTCGATACGACTGATGGAAGCGTTCAGCACGGCTGTGGGTACCTCTTTTAAGTCTCTCATCCGGCCGATCTCAAATTCAATCAGTCCATAAAAAGGCTCATAGGCAGGAGAATCTAGAAAAGTAGTAAAGGCATAAATAGTTTGAGTGATCTCGAAAGTATCGAGATTGAGCAAAATTTCGGCCCGAGCAACGTCATAAGTGCGTTGCAAATATTCCTGCTCTTGGACGATTTGATCGATCACTTCCTGTCTAGCTGCTTCTGACACTCCTCCTTGTGCGAGTTTCGTCTTGGCAGCAAATAGCTCGATTTCTGTAGGCTTACGCCCCAAGAGCGTGATATAAAGCTTATTGACATAGTTTTCTTGCAATACCTCGGGCACACTCAGATCAGGTGGTGGGGTATTGTCAGGGACGATAACGAGCTGCCCATCTGGTTGGCAAGCGATCAAAAAACAGAGCCCAAGCCCCAGTAAGGCTTTCATTGTACGTTTCATGCGGTGTGTTTTTACCATTGACTCTATGAATTGCGATTGGTTTAAGGAAACAATGCTTTATCAGTAGCTTTTCAAAGACGATAAAAGCGTCCTTCCATCATGCTGACAGACCAAAAATCCATCCCCCCCATATCAAGCGAAGATTTTTTTAAATCGGTATATTTGCCAGTAGCCAGTAGCCAGTAGCCATTAGCCATTAGCGAAGCGTGATGAAGGAAGAATCGATCAGACAAGAAAAAGAATTGGAAGATGCCTTGGACGAGGCAGAGGCGATGGAAGTAAGCGTTCCCGAGCAGGGAGCAGGGGCCGAACTCTCTGAAGAGGAAAAGGATAACGATCTAGGCTTTGGGCATAGTATTAGTCGTGATAACGCCCGACTGATCAACCCTGATGGGTCCTTTAATGTCCGTAAAATCAATGTTGGTTTAAGAGCGATCAATCCCTATCTCTATCTGGTTTCTTTGCCTTGGTGGAAATTTAATCTCTTAGTGATAGGAGCTTTTACCCTTTTCAATGCTTTGTTTGCGTTGATCTATATGGCTGCGGGGATCGAAAACCTTGGCGCTAGTGTGGAGATGTCTTGGCTCGATAAATTTGCTACCGGCTTTTACTTTAGTGTGCAGACCTTTACCACAGTCGGTTATGGGGCCATTAGCCCAATTGGTCATTTGACAAATTTGATCGCCAGTTTTGAAGCTTTGATCGGTTTGTTGGCTTTTGCTTTGGCGACGGGCTTATTGTTTGGACGTTTTGCGCAGCCATCTGCCAAAATCCAGTTTAGTCCTCAAATGGTCATGGCCCCTTATGGTGAGATCAACGGACTGATGTTTCGGATTGTCAATCGCCGTAGCAATCAGCTGATAGATTTGAGTATTAAAATCGTATTGATGATGTACGAGGAAGAAGATGGTGTTGACAAGATGAAGTTTCACAATCTAGAATTGGAACGAAACCATGTCAATCTCTTTCCCTCGACTTGGACGATTGTTCATCCTGTCGATAAGAAAGAAAGCCCGATTTACGGCCTCAATAAAGAGACGCTTGATATGCGCAATGCAGAGTTTTTGATCATCCTCTCAGGCTATGACGATACTTTTGCGCAGATGGTCCATCAGCGTTCCTCTTACAAATGCTCTGATATTATTTGGGGGGCCAAGTTTGTGCGTGCCTTCCATACGGATGAAGATGGCAAATCAGTGGTGGATATCGATAAGGTCGGCATCTGTGAATTTGCGCAATTGAATGAATATTAATATTTACGGTTTGGGATTGTGTTGTTACAACACCCACCAATCCGTCTCTGGCAAGGGTGCTTCAATCACCAAAGGCTCTTTTTTTACAGGATGTACCAAAACTAGTTTCTTCGCAAAAAGGCAGATAGATTTATCTGGGTTAAAGCTGGTTTGGCCGTATTTGACATCTCCTCTGATGGTGCAACCGATACTGGCTAGTTGTACACGTATTTGGTGGCGACGACCGGTTTTGGGTTGGACTTCGATGAGCGCTTTCCCCTTCGCGGAACGCAAGAGTCGATAGTCCAGACTAGCGGATTTGCTATCAGGAACCTCCTTTTGATAGGCGCGCATGATGTTTTTGTCAGGCAATCGCTTCAAATAGTGCCTGAGCGTTCCCACAGGGGGACTAGGCACTTTTTCGGTCAGCGCAACATAGACTTTTTGGACATTACGGGACTGAAACAGTTTTGAAACTCGAGCCGCTGCTTTGGACGTCTTAGCCAACAATAATACCCCACCTGTCGGTCGATCTAAACGATGGAGGAGCCCTAGATAGATATTACCGGGTTTATTGTAAGTAATCCGGATGTATTCTTTGGTCCAATCACCTATACTCTGATCACCTGTCTCATCTCCTTGCGATAGCATGCCAAAAGGCTTATTTACCGCGATGAGATGATTATCTTCATAGAGGATTGTCGGCTCAATAGGCTTCGTTTTCATTGGGGAAATCACGACTTTTTACATCCTTGATATACTGCTGAACTGCCTCGGTCATCAGGTCAAATAGTTGAGCGTAGCGACGCAAAAAACGTGGGCTAAACTCTTTGTTAATCCCCATCATATCGTGCGTAACCAATACCTGTCCATCGCAACCTGCGCCTGCGCCGATACCGATGGTAGGGATTTTGAGTTGCTTACTGACTTGTGCCGCAAGCTCTTGAGGGATCTTTTCGATCACGATACCAAATGCGCCAGCTCTTTCGAGGGCTAGGGAATCTTCAAGCAAACGAGTGGCTTCGGTCGGATCTTTGGCGCGTACGGTATAGGTTCCGTATTTATAGATAGACTGCGGCATTAGGCCAAGATGTCCCATCACGGGTATGCCCGCACTGACGATGCGTTTGACGGAGTCGACGATAAATGCGCCTCCCTCCATCTTGATAGAATGTGCCCCAGACTCTTTCATGATGCGAATTGCACTCTTGAGTGCCATCTTAGAATCTCCTTGATAATTACCAAAGGGAAGGTCCACTACCACTAATGATCTTTGTACTGCTCTAACGACCGCGCTAGCATGATCGATCATTTGATCTAAGGTGATCGGTAGGGTAGTTTCGTGCCCATGTATCACATTAGAGGCAGAGTCGCCAACGAGGATGACATCGATACCAGCATGGTCCAAGATTTTGGCCATACTATAATCATATGCGGTCAACATCGAAATGGGGACGCCTGCTTCTTTCATAGAACGCAAAACGTGCGTAGTAATGCGTTTGACGTCTTTTTTGGCGCTAGACATTTAAGTACTTTTGTTCGTTCAAGTAATCCGTGATTCAAAATGAATTGGGCAAATTTAGTCTTTTAAGTTCATATTCGCGTTACTAATGGTAAGGACCCTATTTATATGAAAATTTCTTTCTTAACTGTCAGCTGCTTTCTCCTCACAATGTTGGGATTGCTAAATTCGTGCTCCACCGAGGTTAAACTCAATGCCGAACCCGAAGATATCTGGGTGGTATATAGTATCCTCAATGCCAACGACAGTGTGCAATTTGTACGGGTTTCTCGTGCTTTTTTGCCTGAAGGCAACGCTTTGGAGTATGCGCGTGAAATTGATGAAAGTGTCAAAGGACTAAACATTACCCTGCAGGGGAACGGGCAGACTTATACCGCTGTAGAATTAGACAGTGTCTTGAAAAACCCTCAAGACGGCACATTTTATCCTTATACAACTTTGTACCGTTTTGATACGGGCGGGGCTGATGCTTTAGCCGATGGCGAACGCTACGACTTAAAGGTTCAGCAGCCTGGAGTAGATACTTTTGCCTTGGAAGCATATACCTCTTTACCTCAAAAAGTTACATTTATTAAGCCTACGCCTGTAAGTGGAGCAGGACGGCAGCGCTGTTTGCGTAAGGTTTCGCTAGAGCGTGATTACAAACTTGAATTTGCGAGAGGCAATGGCGCTTCTTTTGAGATTCGTGCCTTTCTCGATTACGAGGAAGATCTTCAAGCAAAGCAAGTGATGTTTGGACCGACACGACAATTTGCAGACGATTTTCGTTGCCTAGATGGCTTTGGGATTGTCTGCTACAATTTTGTCGCCAAGGATATCTTACGCTCATTTGTCAGTCAGCTTGATCCTAAAGCGGGTTCTATTTATACTTATGCGGTAACGGATGCTACTGAGTGTAATGATGAGGAAGACTTATTACCTGATGCTTTTCGCTTCAAGGTGACAGCAATAGATACCTTCTTAACTCGCTATTTATCTACCACTTCTCCAGCATTTACAGACTTTTCCACGGTCAGGCCTGAGTATACCAATATCACTGGTACAGTAACCACGCTTGGTCTTTTTGGCTCTATCAGTAGTAATACTGGCTCTGCTAAGCTTGATGAGTGTTCTTTATTTTTGCTCAAACTCAACAATGCCCCCCCTCCGGTGGCAGCCTGTAATTTGGATTAAGGAGAACGCTTTTGGTTGGGAAGCTTAGAAGCAGTTTTGAACTGGCTAATCTACAACTATATCCATGTGTGATCGTGAGGACAATTTGTTTGGATATTTGCTCGAAAAGCTGGTATTTTCCTATGTCGAACTAAGCTAACCCTCAGAACGATACTTTTTAGAAGGCCAAATAGGTTATGACCGCAATCGGAAAACGCATTTTAGTAGTAGAGGATGATGAAGTAAATCTGATGATCGCCAAACATATTTTGGGGAGAGGTGGATTTAATGTCTCAGCCGTGAATAATGGGGAAGAAGCAATTGATATCGTCGAAAGGGAGAGTTTTGATCTCATTTTGATGGATATTGAAATGCCAATCATGGATGGGGTAGAAGCCACGCCGATTATTCGCCGTTCTCCCAATGGAGCAAATATCCCCATCATTGCTCTGACTGCTCACTCTATGCAAGAAAAGCTAGATGAGTTCAAAGCCGCGGGAATGGACGATTATATCATCAAACCCTTTGATGGTACCAAGTTTCAAGAGATTGTGGATAAATATCTCAACTAATAAGTCGGATATTCCGATTTATCTGATCATCGACGGCGTAGTTATTTTTGCTGAGAAGCTAATTTGTTTCGGAGTATAAGAATTTTGCATATATTCGAAATCGAAAGAAGCGTCTTGTATGCAAATCTGCGTTTATATGAAAACTGTCCTCGTTTCCTGCTTATTTTTGTTCAGCTGTTTAGGTGCTGCTGCGCAGAACTTTAGCTTGGATACCATCTATTTTACTTTTGATCGTTTTGATCTCCAGTCCAGTGATAAAATTCACTTGGATTCTTTGATAGGCGATTTTACGAGTTACCCATCCTATTTCGTCCAAATCTACGGCCACACTGATAGTATCGGTTCTGACCAATACAATCTTGAACTTTCAAGGTTGAGAGCGAGAGAAATAGCTCTTTATCTCGTAGATCAAGGTGTCGATCTCAAGCGTATCGAATACGAAGGCCTAGGTACTACTAAACCTGTAGGCTCAAATTTGACATATAGCGGGCGTACAATGAACCGAAGGGCAGATCTAGCGATTGTCTATGCCGATGGTCTAGTGCTTCCTGGTCAGGCTGATACATCTGCTGCTAATGTAGCCGATGTTCCCGTCGAGGAACCTAAAGATGTGCCTGACACTATCTATTGTGATTATACTCCCTTTACGATAAACCCCGCCAAGCAAACTGTGATTATCGCCCCCAAGGGTGCGACCTTTGTTATTTCCCCCACAACTTTGCAAACAGAGGCTGAACAGGTTAGCGTTGAGGTAAACGAGCTTTATGACCGTAAAACAATGGTCGAATTGGCGATGCCTACTTTATCCAAAGAAGGCCCCCTAGAAGCTGCTGGTATGATCTCTCTCAATATCCGTGATGGACGAAAAATAGTCAACATCAGTACTGAAAACCCTATTGCGGTAACTATGCCAGCCACTCGTCGCGATGCTGATATGGCCGTTTATTCGGGGACAGGTGGTGCTAGAGGAGGTAGATCTAAGCGTTCGCGTGGAGCGAATGCCCAAACCCCTTTTCAAGTTGTTAATGGTTGGAATCTAGAAGGAGGAGTGCCAGTCAAGTTTCTCGGAAGAGAAAAAGCATATTCTTTTGATATGCTCAAGAATGGCCGCGTTGCCATTGCCCGCCCTCTTTACCATTCTCAGGATACTGGTCCCGATGATCTTGGTGTTGATATCGAAATCAAGTTCAAAGGCAAAGTATTTCCTCGTACTACTAAAGCAATGATTATTGGTGAGCGTGTGAAGACTTATATTCCGATGAAAAGGAAAGATAAGCGTAACTATAGTGCTGCTAATGTCAAGTTTGTCGATCCAGCCCGTACTGAATTAATCATTTTTGCGGTTCAATACGATGACCGGGGTAATCCTTGGGTGGCTCAACGCAGCTTTAAAGTAGGCGAAGTCGCTAGTAAGAAAAAATCTGCTAAAGGGCGTCCTCTTGTTAAGTTTAAGATGAAGTATCGCAAGGTGACTAAAGCTGAACTCGATGAATTACTCTCCGACCTCTAGAGGACGGTAGAGTTCAAAGTATTGAGTTTCCAGTACCTTCTCCCAATTATCTGCTACATAAGCCGCTAGGAGGCAGCCATAAGGTTCCTCCTGGGTCCATTTGACTCGTTTATTGCTTTGTAACAAGACGTAATCTACCTCAGTGCTTAATGCTGATTGGATACTATCTTGATTTGCCGCATAGCGTAACTCCGCGTTATGGGCCCAGTCAATGCCAAATGGGGGATTAATTCCTAATAGGTAGTGAGCCGCAGGTAATGCCGGTAAGACCGTAAAACGATCTCCATATTTGGCTTGCATTTGGCGAAGTTCTTGACTCTGTTGAAAAACGCTTAATCCCGTATATATCTTTTGTTGGCTGGGAAAGACTTCTCCTAAATGGTAAACCGTCTGTTCTCTGGGCGCTTCTCGATAAGGAAATTGGTATAGCATCGCAAAACACCAGATCACAAATACGGTCAAGGCTCCAAAAACATATCTTGGTACTTGAAAGTTGAATTCTTCCCGCAGGCCTAATAAGAACGCAAATAAGATCGGTCCAAAGTAGAGCATAGGAGTGGCATAGCCCCAACTGATGCCCGTACACCAAGCTAAGGCAAGCATACTTAGTAGCACTCCATGAGCTCGGTTGTTGAGCCAGAAGCCTTTGATGGCTACTCCCAAGCCTAATAGCCAAAAGGTTTGTGCAAAGCCATAAGATGGGCCTAAGTGTTCACCTTTTTGCCAAGAGTTAAAAACACTTAAACTCAATAAGCCAATAAAAACTAACCAAAAAGCTCCTGCTGGTAACCAACGCCATTGATAGAGGCTAGTGGCTTGCCAAACGATCACTAAAGGGAGGACAATCAACAAAAAGGGCTTTGCGTATGGGCGAATGCCTGCATCAAAGAGATCCTGCAAACTTCCCGCACCACTAATCTGACTCCACATACTAGGGATGAAATCGGGGAGGCTAAGCGTTAGCCAGCAGGCTAAACTCCCCACCACCAATATCGGAATCGTAAAAACTCGCCAATCCAACTTTTTTTCTGCCAAGAGCCAGACGAGACCTATACCTACCAGAGGCATCGGATAAAATGCTTGCTTACAAGCCGCTGCTGCGATCATCGCGAGGATCCCCAAACCTTGCCAAGTCCAGTCGGATCTATTACTGATCAAGAAAAGGCCTAGCGTTGCCCAAAATAGTCCGTCAACCGTATGCCAAGGCATAGGGGGGAAATTGTGAACCCCAAATACAAACGCTAAAAGGGCAAAAACCGCCGGTGAAAGCCCTAGATGTTGGTAATCGAAATACTTTTGTAAGCTGCGGGTAGTCCAAAATGCGCTGGCCGCCATCATGAGGTAAAAAACTACTCTCATCCCTAAACCTTCCCACGCTTGTGGCAAAAGCGCTAAGACTCCTGCATGCATATAAGCGCTCAAAGGGGGGCGCACATAGGTGAAGTCTAAATATGGAACTTGACCCTCTAATATGCGCCAAGCTAGGCCAACAATAAAGCCTTGATCAGTATCGCTATAGCCATATGGAGCAAAAGCCCAGCTATAAAGCCCGGCTCCTAGTAACAGAAAAACTGCTATATGTAAGGCAGTGCGCAAGTTAAATTACTTAGGTGCTATCCGTAACAAGAACAGCGAAACGGCAAAAAATAAGGCGTTTGGTAGCCAAACAGTAGCCCAAACTGGAAAATCATCGCTAACTAAGGCTCGTCCTCCAAACAAGAGACCGATATATAAAAAACTTAGCAATAAGCCCATCCCTATTTGAAAAGCAATACCGCCCCTTGATTTTTTGGTCGCCATCGCAAACCCAATTATGGTCAAGACAATGATGGCTACTGGATCAGCATATCGCCTAGCTTGCTCGATATACAAATCTAGTAATATATCAGAGCCTCGCATTTCCTCTAAGCGAATAAACTCTGCTAATTCTGGATTGGTACGAGTCTCTGCCTCCTGTTCTCTCACATATATATCGTTGGGAGTGATCAAAAGGCTGGTATCAAGGGTGCTAAAATATTGCATTTCTTCTCCCTTGGTGCTTTTAAAGTCTCTAATCCGCACTTTTTCCATTTTCCAACTCTCCGTAGAATCAACCCACATTGCTTTGCGAGCATATAAACGTGATTGGATATCACCCTCGATCCAGCGTTCGATCGAGATCGTATGTCCTTCTTTACGCTTTTCGTTGTAATAACTGATATAAAAAAAAGTGTCCTCTGCTATCTTTTTATGGACATTTTTATTGCTGGAAATGCGTTTCTTCTTGAAGTATTTGTATTCAAACTCTATCCTGATCTCTGTGGTATTGGGGATTACATACCCTCGCAAGAAAAAAGAAACACTCGCCATCAAGATAGAAGCGATAATATAAGGAGCCAATACACGATAATAGCTGACGCCAGAACTCAAGACCGGAATTAATTCCGTTCGCTGAGACATTTGAGAGGTGAAAAAAATCACCCCGAGATAGATGCAAAGAGGGGTCAGTAGATTGCCGTAATAGGGAATGAAGTTGAGGTAATACTCAAAAATAATTTCTTGGAGAGGAGGATCTTTATCAATGAATTCATCAACTTTTTCCACCAAATCCACCAAAACACAGATTATCAAGACCATTCCTAGTATAAAAAGGAAGGAAGTGATGTACTGCTTGATGATATATTTATCGAGTAATTTCAATGCTCAGGCAACTATTTGAGTGTTTTTTGCTACTAATGATAGTATACTAAATTATCTTTTGGGTTGTAAGCCCCGTAAAATTAGTTGATTTTCTCTCTATTTTATTAATTTTGCCCTTCATGAAATTACAAAGCCTTCTATTAGTTCTAACCTTACCATTCTTATTGGGCCTGATTGCTTGCAATGAGGACTATCGTAAGAATACTCAATATTCTCGTAAAGGTAGCATCGCTGAGAAAGACTCTGCTGCGATGTATTTTTATGAGGTTAGAAAAGATTACGACAAAGCAGGTTTCCTCTTCGAGGAACTCCGTAACAGCTACCGTGGTCAGGAACGAGCAAAAAAAATGCTCTATTATTTTGCCGATTGTAAGTATAAAACTGGCTTTTATGTTTTGGCTGCATATTACTATGATCAGTACGCCAAACAATATCCGAGCGATCCCTTGACTGAGGAGTGTATCTTTAAAGTGGGCTACTGTTATTATCTACAATCTGGCCCTTATTTTCTCGACCAGGAATTTACGAATAAGACAATCGGACAATTTCAGCTCTTTATTAATGCTTTCCCTCAGTCAGATAAACGAGAAGAAGCGAGTAATTTGATTACGGAAATGCGAGAGAAGCTCGCCCAAAAAGACTTTGAGGCCGCGAAACTATATTATAATCTCTCACGTTATAAAGCAGCAGTTAGTTCGCTAGAGGTCTTTGTTCAGCAATTTCCTGACTCTCGTTATCGCGAAGAAGCACAATACCTACGTTTTGAGTCTTTGGTGCTTCTTGCTGATAATAGTATTTCCTCTAAAAAGAAAAACCGTTATTTGGATGCAATTGAATACTACGAAAAGTTTGTAGATCGCTATCCAAATAGTGTATATTTGAAAGATGCAGAAGATATGTACGCCAAAGCCAAGAAATCTCTTGGGAAAATTCAGGCAGCGGCGGCAGAAAATTCATAATAATCCAATTATATGAGCAAAAAGTTTTTGCCAGTAGATACTCGCAAGGTTGGCGACATCTCCGGAAACATGTACCGTTCACTGGTTATTGCCGGTAAGCGCGCCAATCAAATTACTCTTGCACTAAAAGAAGAATTGACTTCTAAGTTAGCAGAGTTTGCTCCTGCCTATGACAACCTAGAGGAAGTCATGGAGAACAAAGAGCAAATCGAAATCAGCCGCTTCTATGAGCGTAAGCCAAAAGCTACTCAAACAGCGCTTGAACAATACCTAGAAGGACAAGTTTATTTCCGCGATCCTAATGAGGATGTCATCTAATCGGAGGACAGACTTCTAAAATATGTCTTTAAAAGGCAAACGGATCATATTGGCACTTAGCGGTAGCATTGCTGCTTATAAAGCCGTTTATCTGTTGCGCCTTCTCAAAAAGGCGGAGGCAGTAGTAAAAATAGTTACTACTGCCTCCGTCAATCATTTTGTTGGGGAACTGACGCTTAGTAGCCTCTCAGGCGAAAAAGTATTCTCTAATCTCTGGAATGAAAATTGGTCTGAGCACGTAAGTCTCGGTACTTGGGCTGATCTCATGGTGGTGGCACCCGCTACTGCCAATACTCTCGCAAAATTAGCTAATGGCCTCTGTGATAATGCTTTGACTGCAGTCTACCTGGCAGCTCGTTGTCCCGTAATGGTGGCCCCCGCGATGGATGCCGATATGATGATCCATCCTCGGACCCAAGCCAATCTCAAGACTTTAGCCCAAGACGGTGTGCAGGTTCTCCCGACGGGAACGGGTTTTCTTGCCTCAGGTCTAGAAGGTCCCGGCCGTCTCTTAGAACCAGAGGAAATATTTGCGGCAATCGAAAAACGCTTAGCCAAGGGCATTCTTTCCGGTCAAAAGGTATTAGTGAGTGCAGGGCCTACGCGGGAAGCCTTGGATCCTGTTCGCTTTATATCCAATCGTTCTTCAGGGAAGATGGGATACGCTTTAGCCAGAGCCGCACAACAATTAGGTGCTGAAGTTACTCTGGTCTCTGGGCCTACTAATTTAGATGCGCCTGAAGGTGTCAACTTTATTCCTGTCGTCAGTGCTGCAGATATGTTGGAGGCCGTCCAGACGAACGCTCCTACCCAACAAGCCATCGTGATGGCGGCTGCCGTTGCTGACTATACACCTACCAGCATTGCTGACCAAAAGATGAAAAAGAAGGATGGCGATCTCGCTATCCCACTCAAGCGAACGGTAGATATCTTGCGTTCGCTCGGCGAAAATAAACCAGCAGGCCAAGTCTTAGTAGGCTTTGCGATGGAAACGCAGAATGAGTTAGAGAATGCTCAAAAAAAGCTGGTGGCGAAGAAGCTTGATTTTGTAGTTTTAAACTCATTGCGAGAAGCTGGTGCTGGCTTTGGACATGACACCAATCGGGTCACTTTGATCCACCGCGATAAAAGGGTGCAAGCCTTGCCTCTGATGGCTAAAGATGAGGTAGCACAAGCTATCTGGCAAGAAGTGGGCAATATTTTGGGCTTGCGCTAAGGGCCAATTCTGACCGTTATTATGAAAAAATACCCTCGTTTTATGAACTTATCCATTCGGACGTTATTGGTTTTGGGCTTTATGTCTCTCACTCAAATAGGCATTAGCCAAGAATTACTTTGTAATATAAGTATCAATTCTGGTCGAATTCAGAGCGATAAAACCGTATTTGATAATATGCGGGAGACGATTACTCAATATGTCAACTTTCAAAAGTGGACCGATGATGAGTTTACCGGACAGGAGCGGATTCGCTGTAATATGCAGATCGTGATCACGCAAAGACCTTCGCCTGATTACTTTGTTGCTTCTCTCACTTTGCAGGTGTACCGTCCCGTTCACAATACCAACTATGAAACTCTCCTGATCAGCATTCAGGACAATCTCTTCAATTTTAGCTATGTGCCTTTCCAGCAGATGACTTACAATGAGAATGTCTATACTGAAAACCTCACGGCATTACTCAATTATTATGTGTTTATCGCTTTGGGCTTTGATTACGGTAGTTTTACTCCCAATGGAGGTGATCCTTTTTTCCGTAAGGCTCAAGAAATTGTCAATGTAGCTAGCAGTTCAGCCAATGAAAAAGGTTGGAGAGCCGGTGAAAGCGATCGTAATCGTTATTGGTTAGTTGAAAACCTTCTCAACAGCCGCTATAAAGGCTTCCATACGGTACTCTATAAGTATCACAGAGAAGGACTGGACAAGATGGAGTCAGATCCTAACAATGCCCGTCGGGCCATCCTAGACAGCGTCAAAGAGATGCAACGTGTGGCTCGTGCCAATCCGCTACTGATGCTGAGCAAAACATTTTCTGATGCAAAGCACGAAGAACTTACCAAGGTATTTACCAAAGCCTTTGTCAACGACAAAAAAGAGTTTTTGCAGATTATGCAAGAGCTAGACCCCGCTCATAGCAATGAGTATAATTCAATCATGGGGGGCTAGGGTTTAGTCGGGTCCGGAGTCAAGAGTTCGGGCGCTAGGAAGCTCGGAAGTTATTTACCTTTGTTTCTCGGTGCCTCTGTGTTCAATCTCTGACTTTTCTCCGCTGGGCGGAACGTTTAGCTGTTGAGGCATAACATCTTACGCCTTTACGAGAGAGCGATTAAGTTCTGAATACTGACTACTACCTCTATTCCGCTAAAAGCTTCTCAATAAAACCTTCATAATCCTCTCTAAATCGGAGATAATAATCTCCAGTGCCAGGGCCATTGAATCCTGTATGGATGCGTCTGATCTCGCCTTTTCGATCAATATAAATACTAGTAGGGTAGGAGAGGATCGTATTGAGCATCGGGAGTTTCTTGGCGGCAGCATCCTTGTCATTATCTGCGGCGGCAATCAAAAATGGATATGTTAACTCCAGTTTATCGACGAGGCGCTGGAGGTTGCGTTCGGCAAGGCCGATATCTCCACGACTACGCTCAAATGCTAAAGCCACAATCTCGAGTCCTTGATCATGATAACGTTCGTACCACTGCTTATAAAGCTTGGTTTCATCGAGGCAGTTGGGGCACCAAGAACCCATGATCTGAATGAGTACCACTTTGTCTTTAAAGCGCTCATCTTCTAGAGAGACAAGCGTTCCGCCAAGGTCGGGAAAAGAAAAACTCAGCTTGTCATAACCTTCTTTGAGGTAAGTCAGCTCCTCGGCATTGCGTATGCTCGCATTTGGATTTTTGACCATCCAAAAGGGCTCTTCCCAATGATTGCCGGACCAAAACGTTCCCCGCAGGGTGTCTCCCTCTGTCATATCGGCCTCAAACAAAAATGCATGAGCACCATCAAAACAGGCCAATTGCAATTTGTCGCCTGATACTGCGCCTTCCAGATAACGGTAATCGCCCGTTTCGGTCAAAAAGGTCCCACTGACATAATCTGCTTCCTGTTTAAAAATACCGATGGCGGGATATTCATCTTCCAAACCATCGCTAAACACTGCCTCCCAATTGCCTGTGATCTCAAAATCTGCTTTTGTGCTGGCAAATCTTGGTTCATCTGATAAATACATTTGGGTTGCAATCTCATAATCCAAGCCCCGAGAATAATTAAAGAAGCTTCCTGATAGCTGATTTTGATCGTTTACCACTAAGCGGAACTCTGAATCAAATACCGGCATGCGGATCATGAGCGAATCATGGTGATAGCTCACCTCATCCACTACAATATCTTCCGCAGCATTGTGGATGGTCGCTTGCCATTGATCGCCCACTGATTTTAGCCTTAGCTCAAAGGCAAGACTTTTATGCTCGTTGAGCTGTAACTCGACCCGATACTCCCCTTCTACGAGCTTCGTACTAGCGATATCAGAATTTGTCTCCCCACTACATGCTAATAAGAGGGAGAGAGAAAATAAAAGAAGATAATTTTTCATTAAAGTAGGTCTTGACCTATATCTCGCCGGAAAAACTTGCCATCGAAAGAAATGGTTTCGGCATTGCGCAAAGATTGGCTTACTGCCTCCTCGATACTGTCGCCTAGCGAACTTATCGCCAATACGCGTCCTCCATTGGTTACTACCGCAATTTCGGCTTGCTTGGTGCCGGCATGAAATAAGATAGAGCCTTCAACTTGCTCAAAGCCGCGTATCATTTTTCCCTTTTTGTAGCTACCCGGATAACCGCCTGAAACCAGCATGACGGTTGTACAAGTTTGAGGGGAAATCGACAGCGACTTCTCATGTAGATTACCATTGACTACGCCTTCAAACAAATCAATCAAATCAGCATCCAAACGAGGCATGATGACTTCTGTTTCAGGATCGCCCATACGGACATTGTATTCGAGGACATAAGCCTTACCATCCACTACCATCAGACCGATGAAGATAAAGCCTTTATAATCAAGCTGTTCTTCTCTGATTCCGCGCATAGTTGGTTGGACAATGTCTCGATCTACTGCTGCTACAAAATCTGCATCCGCAAATGGGACCGGAGAAACTGCACCCATGCCACCGGTATTGAGTCCGGTATCGCCTTCGCCAATACGTTTATAATCTTTAGCTGAAGGCAATAGGTGGTAGTGTTCACCGTCGGTGAGGACAAAAATAGAGATCTCAATTCCTTTCAAAAACTCCTCTATCACTACGGTAGTGCCGGCTTCGCCGAACGATTCGCCACTGAGCATTTCTGTGGCAACCTGTTTTGCATGTTCGGCTGTCTCACAGATCAATACCCCTTTGCCTGCGGCCAAGCCATCTGCTTTGACCACGATAGGCATAGCTTGCTGGTCAATATAGGCCATCGCTTCAGACAGTTGATGAGATTCGAATGCAGCATAAGCCGCAGTGGGTATCCCATACTTTTGCATGAAGCGCTTTGAAAAATCTTTGCTTCCTTCTAATTGTGCTGCGGCTTGGCTTGGCCCAACTACGGCTATACCTCGGGCATTGAGCGAATCATAGATACCTTCTACTAAGGGTTGTTCTGGCCCAACGACTACGATATCTACGCCATTGTCTCTGACAAAGTCTGCCACAGCAGTATGATCTGAAACGTCTAGGTTTATGTTGGTCCCCACATTGCCGGTCCCCGCATTGCCGGGAGCGATGAAGATATGTTCACAGCGAGGAGATTGAGCCATTTTCCAAGCGAGGGCATGCTCTCTGCCACCAGATCCGATCAGCAAAATTTTCATGCGGCAAAGGTAGGAAAGACAAAAGAAGAAACCATAGGCTCGGATCAGGAATATTGTTGACAACTCTTGGATTTTTGATGTGACTAAGCGTTCTACGAAGCTAGTAAGCACAAAAAAGCCAGCCTCATGGATGTGAGGCCAGCTTGTAGACAGCTCAAACAGAAAGTGATGAGCAATGATAGATTAATTATAAAGCACTTAAACGATATTTAGATGCTGAATGGAAAGCTATTGCCGTTGTAAAAGAGCGTGCCATCATTGTCGCAGTTACCATTGCCATAGTCCACATCTATTTGACCCGTAAACTCGGTTGAATTAATCTCCATCTCTCCACTTGAGGGTAAGCGTTTGCCGGAGGTGAGGCAGCTAATCTTATACAAAAGTGGAGTGGTGATTTCGATATTGTAGGCCTTTCCCTGCGCATTATACCCTGCTGCATAACCCGTGATTTCGTGGGCATCGTCGGTCGGATCGAGGGGAGAATTTTCGCCTGAAACCCAAGTGATGGTGCGGCTACCATCAAAGCCCGATTCGTCTCCATTGGCTTTGGTTACTTTTCCATTAGTGATACTGGCCGTAAAAAAGAGCTGATTAGCAGCATTTCGGTCAAAATTGGTAATAGCGATGGTTCCGTCGAGTTGTTCACCATTTTCTTGGTAGGCGTCAAATGTTATGCTAAAAGTAGAACCCGGCTGACGATAGCGTCCGATATAATTGATGATAATTTTGCCTGCACGCAGAACGCCATTATTGTTTTGGCAGCCTGTACCGAAGTCGATGATGATTTCTTTGGCGGCAGTATCGGCACTGATATCTGCGCAAAAGTCATTGGTCTTTTTGGGGCCTATAGTAGCGAGGGTGAAGTCGACAACTTGGACCACATTGTCAAAATTTGTCTCAGCGGCGATGATTGCTTTGGCGGCATCCATATCTGGCTCATCTTTGGGCGTTACCGAAGCGGGATCACATGAGAAAAGGCTAAGGGCGAGCATGCTAAGGAAGAAGCTGATTTTGATGGTTTTCATCTTAGTATTTTTTTAAGTTTCTGTGTTATTCGTTGAAATTGATTTCTGCTACTAAGACAGAGGCCAAATTGACTCCCCCTATTGATGGCTGATTTTTTTTTTCACTGCTGCGCAGAACGCTTGGGCTTAGGGGCCGTAATTGGGAGTTCAGACGCTCAGTGCCTCTGGGTTCAATTATTTATCGAAGAAATATGAAAAGCTTATTGCTGAGAAAAATCAGATTGAAAGATTGTGAGGCCATCAGTTTGGCTTTTAAGCTTCAGGGCTGGGAAAAGCCTGTGGCCCAATACGAGCGATACTTTCAAATGCAGGAAAAGGGCACTCGTGATATTATCATTGCCGAGTTAGGGCAAGAATTTGCAGGCTATCTCACTATCCAATGGGAATCAAACTATGCAGCCTTCCAGTCAAAAGGGATCCCAGAAGTAGTTGATTTTAATGTGCTCAAGAAATTTCAGCGGAAAGGGATTGGTCGCGCTTTGATGGATGAAGCCGAAAGACGAGTAAAAGCAGTGTCTCCGATTTGCGGCATCGGTGTCGGTATGTTGGAGGATTATGGTGCGGCTCAAATCCTCTATATCAAAAGAGGCTATATCCCAGACGGCAAAGGCCTAAGCTATGAGGGAAAGCAGCTAAAATATGATGATAATGTGATTATGGGAGATGGTGTTGTGCTTCATTTGAGCAAAAAACTATGACTCAAGTGATATTAACTGACTATAATCATTGCTTATAAGTCAATAGTCTTAATTTATTTTGAGCAAATATGCAGCTTTCGCTATTTTTGCATCAAAGATTATAAAGAACATGAATAAATACCTTGGTCTGATAGGAATGATGGTATTGCTAAGTCTCGTTTGGTTTGGCTGTGGAGTAGGAGAAAAGAGTGTAGATCCAGCCGTTTATAAAGCTGCAGCAGCAAAGCCTTCCCTTTTTCATCATGCCCAAAAGGATCTCACTGACATAATGGTGCATGATATTTTCTCACCTCCTGTCGCCAGTCGAGTATATAGCTATTGCAATATTGCTGCTTATGAAGCTTTGCAGCCAGCCTTCCCCGAATACAAAAGTCTTGCAGGCCAACTTACTGGTTTGACACCTATACCTCAGCCAGACATGAATCAAGAGATCAATTTCTCTTTGGCAGCAATGCAGGCTTTTTTGAAGATGAAACGTAAGCTGGTTTTTTCGCAAGAAAAGATTGCGGCTTTTGAAGATGAAACCTACGCCAAATTTAGAGGAGCAGGTCTTCCAGAAGAGGTGTTTGAGCGTTCCATAGCATATGGCAATACCGTTGCTGCTCATATCACTGCTTGGGCCGACAAAGACAATTACAAAGAAACCCGTACCGCGCCTCGCTATAATGTAACTACTGCCTCAGGTCGTTGGACTCCAACACCTCCTGACTATATGGACGCGATTGAACCCCATTGGAATTCTATCAGACCATTCATCATTGACTCCGCCACTCAATTTATCCCAGTGCGTCCTACGGCCTTCAATATGGATAAGAAAGGCAAGTTCTATGAGGAGTTGATGGAAGTGTATAAAGCAGTCAAGGATCGCACTCCAGAAACGGAGGAGATCGCCGAGTTTTGGGATTGTAATCCTTTTGCGACTGAGCATATTGGGCATGTTGTCTATGCGATCAAAAAGATCAGCCCCGGAGGCCATTGGATGGGAATCACCTCTCAGGTATTGCGCAAAGAAGAGGCAAATTTGATGAAGTCTGTTGCCGTTTATACCAGCGTTTCCATCGCTTTGGCTGATGCCTTTATTAGTTGCTGGGATGAAAAGTATCGTTCAAACTTGATTCGTCCAGAGACCGTTATCAATGAGCATATTGATCCAGATTGGCGTCCGTTGCTGCAAACGCCTCCATTTCCTGAGTATACTTCAGGGCATAGTGTGATCTCTACTGCAGCTGCGCTAACGCTTACCAATTGGTATGGCGACGACTACGGCTTTGCCGATTCTACTGAAGTTGAGTTTGACCTGCCCGTTCGCTCTTATACATCATTTTTAGCGGCCTCTCAAGAAGCAGCGGTGAGTCGCTTATATGGAGGGATTCACTACCGCCCAGCGATAGACCAAGGCATTGCTCAAGGGGAAAAAGTAGGAACCTATGTAATTGCAAACTTGAAATTTCTCAGTACAGGCCAAGCAGACAAAAGTGAAGCTGTTGATATGGAACAGGCTAGTGCTGAGGGAAATAATTGATCTTGAAAATTTCAATCTTTGCAAGGAAATCTTATCTTAGGTAAGATTGAAAATGACAAAGGACTACTGAAATTGACGAAAACATATCACTACCCAACGGGATATCATCAGGTATCCCGTTTTCTTTTCTACTAAATCGTTTTCGGTGTAAGGCTATCGCTTTGCCTCTTTTCTTTTAAATCGTCCCTTAAACATTTCAATGAGTCTACTTTTGTGTCCTAATTCGGATGTAAAAAACGACTCTACTGCTTTTTTACTCTCTGCGAATCAAACCTGACTACTAAAACGAAGCAAAATGAAAATAGCGAAACCGAGTTTGTCCTTTTGGCAAATCTTCAATATGAATGTGGGGTTTTTGGGCATTCAATTCAGTTTCGGATTGCAGCAAACTGCCGTTAATCCGATATTTTCTTTTTTAGGGGCCAGTCCTGAAGATCTACCTTTATTAAACATCGCGGGCCCTGTTACAGGCTTGATCATCCAGCCTATTATTGGAGCCATTTCAGACAAAACATGGTCTCCACGTTGGGGCAGGCGCAAACCTTTCTTCTTGATCGGAGCACTGATTGGTAGTCTTTGTCTATTTGCCTTCCCTTTCAGTCCCGCATTGTGGTTTGCCGTAGGATTGTTATGGATTCTAGATGTTGGTAATAATATGGCGATGGAACCCTATCGTGCATTCGTAGGAGATAAATTGCCTGAGAAGCAATTGAGTTTTGGCTATCAGATGCAAAGTTTGTTTGTCGGCGCAGGGATTGTCTTGGCCAATGCATCTATATTTTTATTTCAAGATTGGTTTGGGGGAGCCGAAAGTGTAACCGAATCAGCAGACTCTATCCCAGAGTGGTTGTATTATTCATTCTTTGTCGGAGCAGTTTTGTCAGTAGCCACCATCTTATGGTCGGTCCTCAAAACGCCCGAAATTCCCCCCTCGGATGAGGAGATGGAAGAAATGAAATTGCATAACTCAAGATCGCTCAGCGAACGAATAAGTTCTCCATTCCTTGAGATCACAGGGGCGATCAAGGATATGCCTAAGTTCATGTGGAAACTATCGGCGGTTTACTTATTTCAATGGTATGCCTTATTTATTTACTGGCAATTTATTGCGCCGCTATTTCAAGAGTCTATGGGCTTTGATAGTTCCCAAGCTTTGAGTCAGGCCGCCAAAATGAATACGACCTATAATATCACCACCATGATCGTGGCCTTGGCTTTAGTGCCTCTTGCGCTAAAATGGGGAGGCAAAAAGGTATATACGGGGAGTCTCTTCTTAACCGGCATCGGCATGTTATCGATCCCTTACATTGATGACCCATTACTCGTATTATTCCCTATGGTTTTATTCGGGATCGGCTGGGCTGCCATGATGGGGATTCCCTATACGATGGTCTCTAAAATCGTACCCGATGAGCGACGCGGGGTATATATGGGTATCCTCAATATGATGATTGTGATCCCAATGGGCATTCAAACGGTCACCTTTGGGCCTATTTTGACCAACTTCCTCGGTGGTAGTGCCATCAACGCGATTTTGTTTGGCGGTGCGTTTTTCATCATCGCAGGGGTATTAGCCTTGCGATTACAAGAACCCAAGTCTGTTAATTAGTTGGGAGTTTTAGACACTCGCTAAATCGGTATTGGTACAAGTCCTCTTTGTTCAAGATTATGTTTCCCGGCTTTGCCGAACGTTTATCGTAGAGGCGCAAGATTTTGCGCCTCTACGATTGCGCGATCTCTGTGTCTCCCTATCTCTGTGTTCTATCTCTGTGTTCTATCTTTGATATTTTGTTACCGACTCCCGAGCTTACCGATCAAGCCCAAATCCAATCGCAAAGCCAGCTGAATGCTGTAGTTGCTCCGCTCGATATAGGGGCGTATAGGCTAATCTGAAGAATATTCCTCCGTTTTTATCGGGATGATACCTCAAACCAAGTATGCCGGTCGGTAGAACTTCAAAACCCGTTTGCATAAAGTCATTGTCGAAGGCAATCCTTGTCCCGGCGCCAATCTCGCCATATAGATGACCTGCGCCTGCGAGAAAACTAAGCGTTGCGGGAATACCGTAATCAATTAGGCCTTCTCCTTCGGGAAAGGCCGCGATGCCAAACCTTCCCGTCGCACCAATATTGTCCAGCTGCAAAAACAACTGTTCATAATTGAGGGAAAGCTTACCTCCATTGCCCATCACTTCTAAGAAGATAATGTTGGGGGAGAGGGTACTATGATACTGGGGGGTGAGAAACTGCGCATGCAGCGCAGCAACAGAAACTAAGGTAAAGCAGGAAATGAGCAAGAATGATTTCACCATGTTTGCATTAGGTGGTAAAATCATTAATCTAGTAATGAGTACGAATAATAAGAAATTCCTTATTCTCGAATTATTACATATGTTGCTGACTATTCAGTGCCGATTTTAAAAGACAATAAGGCTGTGGCTTCTTGAGTAATAAACTGATGAGCCGCTTCATTGGGATAGCGCTCATCTAGAAGCAAATCTTCGGGGCTATTGCCGGCTTGAGTAGCGTATATCTCGCAAAAGTTCCAATAATCCACTACCGTGCTAAAGTATTCGATTGCGATCTCTCTTACTTGACGGGAGATTTCTTCGCCTCTGGCCCAAATCACTTTGGGGGCTTCTGGACTGGGAGGATTTGGCGTAATGAGTAAGGTTTTAATTTCTGCTTTTTGAAGACTCGATAAGATGATTTTCAAGCGTTCTGCGAAGCTGGAAACGGCGATGTCTTCTCTCCAAACTTCATCCGTACCAAAGGCCAAGACTACCCACTCTGGTTTTTGATTGACGATAGAATCAAGCATGAAACCCAAGCGTTCGTCAGGGACGCCCAAAAGCAGATCCTTCCTGCCCCAATCAATCACTTCGCGCTCATAACCGTTGGAGGCAAGACTATTGGCTAACAAATCTTGAAAGCGAAATTCGATTTCCTTTCTATGGATCGTCAGATTGCCTCCCCATACGATGACTTTTGGAACTGAGGAAGAAGACTGGACTTGTGGCGTGCTTTGCTGGCTTACCGAAGAAATTGCTTCCGTACTTTGTGTATCGGCGGTACCTTGACAAGCTAGGAGTAAGCTTCCTAAGAGGAAAAGGAATATGCGCATAGGTTCAATTTTTGGACTACAAAACTCTGGTGAAAAGCGGTAGGCTGCAAGTTTAGATAATTTCAAAATAGCGGCGCATCTCCCAATCTGTAACGGCTTTGGAAAATTCGCGCCATTCCCACTCGCGCGTTCTCACGAAGTGATCCACAAAACCTTCGCCAAATAACTCACGGGCAATCTCAGACTGCTTCATGGCTTCAGTGGCTTCAGCTAAGTTGCGCGGTAGTATGCCATATTTTAACTCTGCATAGCCATTGCCTACTACTTTGGGCTGGTCTAGCTTGAGGCCATGTCGAATGCCATAAAGCCCACTGGCAAGGCAAGCCGCCATCGCTAAAAACGGATTGCTATCGGAACCTACGACCCGTGTTTCTAGACGAGCAGATTTAGCTCCTTCTGTTAATACGCGCAATGCGGTGGTACGATTGTCTCGTCCCCAAGTAAGCGTGGTCGGAGCCCAAGCGCCCTCTACGAGTCGTTTGTAGCTGTTGATAGTTGGCGCATACATCGGCAATATGTGCGGTAAACAAGCGAGTTGACCTGCTACATAGGATTGCATCAATGGACTCATGCCATTGGCATCAGCTTCGTCATGAAAAAGATTGGTGTCTTCCGCTTCATTCCAAAGACTTTGATGAACATGTCCACTACAGCCTGGCAGATCTTCGCGCCATTTGGCCATAAAGGTGGCGACCAAGCCATGACGATAGGCGATCTCCTTGACTCCTGTTTTGAACAAGACTGCTCTATCAGCGGATTCGAGAATGTCTCCGTACATGATGGCGGCTTCATAAACGCCAGGACCAGTCTCGGTGTGTAGACCTTCTATTGGTATATCAAATTGTCCCAAAAGATCGAAAAGGTCGTTGAAAAATTCATTTTTGAGCGAACTACGCAGCAATGAATAGCCAAACATACCCGGCGTCATCGGCTTCGGATTTCGAAAATCTTTATCGGCTAGTGATTGGGGCGTCTCTTCAAAATTAAACCACTCAAACTCTTGAGAGAATTTAGGTTTGTAGCCCATATCTAAAGCCTGCTGGCGAACGCTTTTCAAGAGGCTACGCGGACAAGCGGCTAGGGGAGAACCACTAGCATCTACAAAATCAGCTAGGAAAAAGGGGAGTCCATCTTCCCAAGGAACCCTACGAAAAGTATTGATATCAATCCGGGCTTGCGCATCAGGATAGCCTGTATGCCAACCCGTAATTTGAGCATTATCATAGGATACATCAGCGGCATCCCAGCCAAATACTACATCACAAAAGCCAAATCCGCCTTTGATGACACTCATGAATTTATCGCGGTGAATCACCTTGCCGCGCAAGATTCCGTCAACATCGGTGATGGCTAATTTTACCTTATTAGCAGGGTGCTGGGAGATATACTCCTTGATACGTTCTGGGCTCATGCCCTAAGATAAAATTTAGAATGAAGAATACATGAATTCAGCGTTTAGAATTTACAATGGTCGTGTTGATTTATTCCTGCTTTGCAGAACGCTCAATCATGTATTCGTTAATAAGTAATCTCTAAGGCTCCCAGACCTCGCCATTGAGACGGATTACTAATTCGGGTTTGAGGCTTTTGGCTTTGCGAAAGTCATCCATCGCGTCTTGGAGTTCGCCACGGGCGTAACGAGCTAGTCCTCGATTGTACCATGCCTCTGCTAGATTGGGGGCCATAGATAGGGCTTGGTCGAGGTAAGCCAGTCCTTCCTCTAGGCGATTGACTTGGCAGAGGGCGAGCCCCAAATTACTAAGGCAAACAGGATGGAAGGGTTCTACTGCGATCACCTGTTCCATATCTTCGATTGCTTTTTCCAGCTTACCAAGTTTATAGTAAGCCGTTCCACGATTGAGGCGGATCATCAAGAGACTTGAATCAATGGCTAATGCTTGATTAAAATTGGCAATAGCGGCCTTAGTATCACCTACTTGTAATTGATAAAAGCCTACATAGCCTAAGGTTTGCGGATGAAAAGGATTTTCTTGATAGGCCTTTTCGAATGCTAGTTTTGCATCTTCTGGTCTTCCTAACTTGATTAAGGTCAGCCCTTTATGGAAAAATGTAAGGTGACTACTATCTTTGTAGGCTAGCGCACGATTGAAGTCCGCTAATGCAATCTGATAATCTCCCGCGTCGTAATAAAGAATGCCTCTAGCCCGATAGGTTGGGCCATGAGAGGGATCCAATCGAAGGCTACGCTGATGATAGCGCAGTTGCTTTTTGAACTCCGTAGAGGGTTCGGCACGACTAATGTCCTGCGCCTTGATATCGGTAAGCTGAAACAGGGCAAGGAAGAGTAAACAGAGCGTTCTGAGCAGCATGGATAATAGCCTGAGTTTGCTTGGTAGGGCGAAAATAGTCAATTTTAGTACGAAAGCCACGTCAATTTATTTTCTAATACAACTTATGTCAAGTGCTACTCCTATCATCTTGATGGCCTTTGCCAATGATCGTGAAGGAAGCTTTTTACGCAATATCGCGGCGGAGCAGCAAGCTATCAGTCGTGTGCTGAGAGAAGCTGAACGTAAGCAAATTTGCGAGGTCTTAGTATTGGCCGACGCTTCATTGGATGATATCATCAGGACATTTAAGGAAGAACGGGGACGGATTGCCATTTTTCATTATGGCGGGCATGCCGATGGAGATGCGCTACATTTGAGTTCGGAGAGTGGGGGAGAGTCTCAGATCGACGGACAAAGTTTCGCGAATTTCCTTGGGAAGCAGGAGAGTTTAGAATTGGTTTTTTTGAATGGTTGTGCGACGCTTGCCCAGAAAGAGTTTTTGCTTAAAGCTGGGGTAAAGCGTGTCATCATCACCGATCAGGCCATCAATGACAATGGCGCTAAAGAGTTTGCGACTCAGTTTTATGAGTCTTTGAGTACTGGAGCACGAGTGGCAAAGGCCTTTGAAGAGGCCAGCGCTGCAACCGTAGTTCGAGAGGGTGGAGAAACGCGTAATCTATATTGGGATGCGCCCGTGGCGAACGACTCCCCTAAGTTGCCTTGGCAATATCATCAGCATATTCGACTTCAAGCTACTTGGCAGTTGTCTCTGATTGCAGCAGGAGCAAAATCAGAATCAGTAGAGTCTCCCAAAAGGCCCAAATGGATTTATTTTGTTGGGGCCGCGGTATTGCTTTTAAGCCTTGGATTAGGGGGGCGAGCTTTGTATCGATCTACGAAAAAAAGCGTTCCACCGAAGGAGGAAAAAACAGAGAATCCCCCCTGGTATGAATCTGGTGATCTCCTCAGTTTTACAGGTACGGTAAGGGATCAAGATGACAAATCCGTCGATGAGGCAAAGGTCAAAATTGAGAACCTCAAAGACTTGGAAATTTCTACAGATCGCGATATTGATGCCCATTTGGGGAGTTTTGTGATACAGCTGGAACCGAGTCAACTAGGCAAAAACGAAGAAGATTCGGTGCGTTTTATCATCACTAAGTCCGGCTATCTCAAAACAGTCCAGTGGATGCGGGTTGGCTACCTTTGGGAAAACCAAAGTACATTAGACTTTTTGTTACTAGCAGCCAAGCCACCTAGTTCGGGAGGAACTACCAATCCTAAAACGGAGGTCGTGATCCCTACGAAAGTGTCAGAAGTATTTAAACAACAGAAGACCTCTGAAGTTCTAAAACGGATAAAACTAGATACGCGAGTGTATAAAGCACCGACTTTGGTTCCTACGAGCGAGTTGCTCCATAATGGTATGATCAGGTTGAAGTTTGTGAAGGTGAAAATCTCTATGGGGGATCGCGTTTCGGCTTTGAAATGGGAGGTGAGCGTAAATGATAAAGAAGTTAAAGCCACGAAAGAAGGCAATTCAATGGTTATTTCGGTCTTACAAACTACTGAGCCTACGTTAATCAATTTACGTTATCGTAAAACTTGTCAGGTAGCTAAAGTATTGCCTAAAACAGATTTGACGATTGATTTTGAAAGAAATTTTTCGCGCTGCCAGTAGAAAAACTCCTCCATTTTGGGTACAAAAAAACCCCGGCTGATCGGCTCGGGGCTATGGGTTAAAAACATACGCCTATGTAAAAATCACCCACTTGGTATAAAGAACGATAGTTATTAAAGATTTACGAGATTCCAATAACTTGAACCAAATATAGGAATAGCGAAATTAATTTAAAAGCGAATTTTCGCAAAATTTCATTTTTCGCCTGTTTTTTACCCATGACTTAGGCCACTATCCTCTGATTTGATTACCTTGTATTGCTTTTCCCAAGAACCACATTATAGATTAGTACTTTACTTGGTGCGACTGACACTATGGCGCTAAACAAACAGCATATTCGCCTCATTTTTGGCTTGAAGGTAAGACAACTTCGCCGCCAAAAAGGCCTCTCCTTTGCCGATCTTTCTAAGTCCTCTGGACTTTCTGTTTCTTATCTCAACGAAATTGAGAAAGGGAAAAAATACCCCAAAACAGACAAGATCATTGATCTTGCCAAAGCTTTGGGCGTAAGTTATGATCAATTAGTCTCTCTCAAACTCTCTAAAAAACTAGCACCAATCTCCGAATTGCTAAGCTCTGGTTTTTTGGAAAGCCTTCCTTTAGAGCTTTTTGGCTTGGAAACGAGTACTTTGCTAGAGTTAATCTCTACGGCTCCGACCAAAATCAATGCTTTTATCAGTACGATACTTAAGATTGCTCGTTCGTACGAGATGAAGCGAGAAAACTTTTATTTCGCTGCCTTGCGCTCTTATCAGGAGATGCATGACAACTATTTTGAAGAAATTGAAACTTCGGTTGATACTTTTTTGGATCAATTTGAGATGGGGGTAGAACCTTTGGTTGATGCCGCAGACCTAGAACGGGTATTGAGAGAAGAATACAATTATACAATTGATCGTGAACGTTTGGGGGATTTTTCCAATCTCAAACATTTTCGTTCTGTATATGATCCTCAAAAAAATATCCTCTTCGTTAATCCCAATATCACAAGTACCCAGCAGGCATTTTTGATGGGCCGAGAGTTGGCTTTCAACTATCTCGGTTTAGAAGAGCGGCCTTACACTTCCAATCTATTTGAGGTTAAATCCTTTGAAGAGGTCGTGAATAGCTTTCGCGCATCTTACTTTTCGGTAGCCTTGCTGCTCAATAGACATCTTTTAGTCGCAGATCTAGAGCAGTTTTTTGATCTCGAGCATTGGGATTCAAAGGCTTTTATGGGCATAATGAGTAAATATGGCGCTTCCCCTGAGATGTTTTTGACTCGCCTTACCAATCTACTGCCCAAATACTTCGGCCTTCATCAGTTATTTTTCCTTCGTTTCAAAGATTCTTTGGAGCAGGAAACGCACAACTTCAATATCAATAAGGAGTTACATATTTCCCGTCAGCATAGTCCTCACGCCAATGATCTCAACGAGCATTATTGTCGCCGATGGGTTTCTATCAGGATTTTGCAGCAAATGCGTGAAGGTCAGTTGCCTAGGACACGGGAAAGCTATCAGGTAGATGTCCAACGTTCGCAGTATTTTGGCACTAAAAACGAGTATTTCTGTGTTTCTATTGCCGGTCCCAATGATCCGACTCCTGATGTGAACGTAAGCGTTACCCTAGGGATATATGTCGACAACCACAGTAGTAAACGCATCCGCTTTTTGAAGCAAAGGAGCGTGCCGGAGATACAGGTCAATGAGACTTGTGAGCGTTGTGCTTTGACCGACTGCGCCGAACGCGCCGCTCCTGCATCAGTCGTAGAAGGGCGGGCTCGCCGCGAAAATATCCGTGCTAAAATCGGTGAATTACTGGGACAGGAACCATCCAGCGTCAAGGTGTAGCTTCGGCTTGCAAGCCAAAGCTAATAGAACAACTATAAGTCAAAGGTTACAGATCCTTCAATCGATCTTCGATCAGTCCTAATTTATTCATGCGATCTATCGAATAGATTTCGGTTTCCTGTTCGTTCATATATTTGATCAAAATCATTGAGCGCCGCAATGCGGCCTTGGCTTTATCGTATTGACCTTGTTCAAACCAATATTCTCCTTCTTCACGTATGAGATCCGCCAGCGTACCGAGCATTTGTTCATCAACACAGTATTCCTCCAAAACCATGGCAACGAGATCCGCTTCCTCGGTTTGGCGTAGGAGTTCCCCGCTGAAAGGGAAATAAGCCTCATAAGTCTCACCCAACAACTTTAGGGCAGCCTCATATTTGCCGCCTTGCCGATGGCCCAATAAAGCAGCAATTGCGTCTGCTGCCTCTTGGATCATACGCATGATAAAATCTCTTTGAATCATTCTTTCTATTCAATCTGTATGCAATGATACTGATTTTAGGTCAGATTGAAGCAGGGCGTTTCGGCTAATCCTAGCTGGAATATTTTCCCCGCAAAGCAAATTCCGGTATATTTGAGGCTGATACCTATGAAACAACTACTACTCTTTTTATCCTTGACTGCTTTGCTAGGCTGCATCAAGCAACAAAGCAGCACCACTGAACCCCTCATCGTTGAGCGAGGAGATAGCCTAAGTTATGCCGATGAATCTGCTGACGAAGGGCCACAAGAAAACACTGCAACCAGCCGATTGGCGCCTTCACGGATGCCAGAGCCGGAGCCGATTCCCATTTCAGCATTGGAGCAAAAGATTGTTGATCAGGGACTTATCAAGGCTCGTGAGAAAGTCGGCGATGCGTTGCAAGACATCAAATACTCTACTACTGATAACTTTCTCGGTCAAGACGTCTATGGTGATTTCAATGAATGTTACCTCCAAGTAGAGGTTGTCGATATGCTAGCTGATGCGCAAGCAAGGATTGATGTGAGCCACCCTCAGATCAAATTGATGCTTTTTGATTGTGTGCGACCTCGTTCTGTACAGTTTAAGATGTGGGAAATTGTTAAGGGTACTGACCAACAAAAATATGTCGCTTCTCCGCGTAGTGGTTCCATGCACAATTATGGCGCTGCGGTGGATTTGGGTTTATACCATCTTGATAGTGGCTTAGTTGATATGGGCACGGCTTTTGACTTTTTCGGCAATCAAGCGCAGCCACGCTATGAAGCTCAGTTTCTCGCCTCCGGCGAACTCTCCCAAGCGCAAGTAGATAATCGCTTGATCCTACGCAAAGCAATGCGGGACGCAGGATTTCATATGATCAATAGTGAATGGTGGCACTTCAACGCTTTTGATCGGAAGACTGTGCGGGCAAAATATCAGATTGTGGAGTAATCTCAGTTGGTGGGTTTTGTTCCAGTGGGAGTATATCCGAATTCGCCGGTAATGCAGGCTGGGTAGGATCAAATAAACGAGGACGATCAGGTTTTTCCGAGATCCGCCACTGCATACCTTCGAGTCGATTAGGTTTGCCTGCTACTTCGTAGAACGGGTGGAATGTTCCCTCTGGCTGAGTCAAAAACACAATCTTACTGGGTTCATTATCGGCAAAATACATCAGCATTTGCTGTGAACTCGCCTCATTCATACCGGTATAACTGATCCTCGCAGTATCCTTATCATCTCTCGCAAAGTAGATGCTCTCTGAGTTTCCAATCACGTGCATACGCCTCAACTCATTGTCTTTGAACTTGACTCTGAGCTCTTTGCCTTTGATCTGATTATAGCCAACGCTATCCTCTTCTGACACCAAAAAGCCATCTGCGCCAACCCACATTGAGTCGATTTGATTATTGCGCATCCAGACTTTGATCGTATCTCCGGTCAATTGATTGGCCTCCGACCATAGCACTGGATCATCATACAGATTGATCACCGAGTCATCATAAAAATATACCAATGAATCGGCTCGCCCCTGCATATCATTCATAAAGAAAGTGACATTGTAATGCGCTCTAAATATGGTAACCTCTAAGGTGTCCATAGGCGGTGGCCCCATGAGAATATCATCTTGTGCGGCCAAAAAAGCCATCGAGTCTGGAGGAGCTAGACCCGCAATCATAGTATCTGGTTCTACGAGAACGCTATCTGGGCTTAGACTCATACTGCTATCTGCTTCCGTAAAGCCCGGAGGTAGGATCAAGCGTTTTTCTTTATAGTAATACAAGGTATCCGCAAACATATAGAGGGTATCATCCGCCATCGTTTGGATCGCTACTGCATCTTTCGTGATGAAACTTTCCTCTGTCCTGCGTTTGAACTCGCCATACTCACCTAAGATCGTCAAACTGCTATCTTGCTCGATCACCACATTGCCCCAAGCTCTGCCCAAATCAGTACTATCAGCATAGATGAGGGTATCAGAAATCAAGGTATAAGTAGAATCTCTCACCGTGGAACGTTCATAGAGATAGATGTATTCATTTTTGGTATCATACCTGCCTCTTGTCGTTTCTATATCTCCATCATCGCTTTGGATGGTCGTATAGGTGAGGAAAAAGGCTTCTTCCGTTTCGGTATTATAACCAAGGGTATCTGTTTCGAGGATGTAATCTGGGTTTTCTAGGCGCACTGCATTTTTGAAGTAAGCCATATCCTCCTGTGAGTAGTAATAGCCATATTGTGAGGTGAGGACATTTTCTTTATCCTTCAAGGTGCCCCCGCCATCATAATAGCCATATTTATCATTGCGGTAGTAGGTCAGACGATCCGTAGTGAGCGTCATTTCTCCGTCTTGGAGTTTTACTTTTTCTCGGACCTTAGCGATTTTTTCATCGCCTTCGTAAGTCAGTTTGTCTCCTGAGAGGATAACGCCATCTTTCATCACTACGCGGACATGATTGAAGGCTTCGACTAAATTTTTATCCTCATAGAAATAAGCACTGTCACAATAAAAGAGGGTGGAGTCTTGCTGCATCCTCACCTTGCCGATGAGTTTTTGGATCGCTTCTCCTTCAGTTTTGGTAAAAGTCAGATAATCAGCGTGTAAGATCTTGACACGTCGGCTTTTCTCAGTGCTATCTTGCACCAAACTGTCTTGTGGAGTGACAAAAGTCGGGGCAGGCTGTTGCGCGAATAGCGCCCATCCACCACAAAACAATAAGCCAAACAGTAAAGCAATTCTTTTCATCAAGCGCAAAATTAAGCAATTTAAAGGGAACGCTGACAGTGTCCTTGACTCTGTCAGCGCTCCTCACAAAAACCGATGTACCAAATCTTAATCTAATCGCCCTAAAGTACCGGGCCACTAGCAAAAGGTTGGTTGCATACTGAAAAATGCTAAATTCCTCTATGAAGAAGATCTTATTTCTCGCGATTTTTTTAGCCTACGGGCTGATTTGGGCCCAAAAGCCCTACTTCAATGTCAAAGAGCATGGCGCCACAGGTGTCAAAGCTGATAAAGTAACCACTAGTTTGCAGGCTGCTATTGATGCTGCTCATGCCGCTGGTGGCGGAACGGTTTACTTTCCTCCAGGGGATTATTTGTCTGGCTCTTTGATCCTTAAAAGCAATGTTACTCTTGAAATAGAAGGGGGAGCGACGCTTTGGGCTAGTCAAGATCCTGCCGATTACCCCTTTTTGACTACTGCTAACCGTCCCTGCCTCATCTATGCCGATAGTGCTTACAATATTGGGATTCGTGGCAAAGGTCGTATCCATGGTCAGGCAAGGCGCACTTACGAAGACCTCAAAAAGGTGGATCGTGTCATTCGCGGGATCACCGAAAATGCAGAGGCTTCGGGAGTCGAGATGAAAATGTACTATAAAGTCGATCCTTTGGTAAGGATGATCACCCTCGAAAATTGTGTGGATGTAACCCTCGAAGATATTGACTTGATCGAAAGCTGCTCTTGGACAGTATCCTTTAAGTGGTGTGAACGCGTATATGTACGAGGGATTTATCTCTATGCTAGCCTCGAAAAAGGCGTAAACGCAGATGGACTCGATATTGACGGTTGCAAAGATGTAACCATTTCGGACTGTGTGATTACTTGTGGAGATGATGCCATTGTCTTGAAATCCACCTTAGCCAATAACAAAAAGTATCAAAATTGTGAAAATGTCACGGTTACCAATTGTGTGCTGACTTCTACTTCGACGGGGCTTAAGATCGGGACAGAGACTAATGGTGACTTTCGCCACATTGTGTTTACCAACTGTGTGATCCGAAATAGCAACCGCGGATTGAGTATTGTGGTTCGCGATGGAGCGACGGTTGAAAACGTGATCTTTTCCAATATCACCATCGAAACCAATCGCAAGCACTTCAATTGGTGGGGCAATGGTGATGCTATCTATGTAGTCTTGATTAAGCGTTCGGCGAAGGCGCGGCTAGGCACCATCCGTAATGTGCTCTTTGAAAACATCATTGCACACGGTCAAGGTACTTCTAAAATCGAAGGTTATGCGCCAGATTCCCTACACGCAGAAGGGCGTCGGCTCGAAAATATCCAACTACGCAATGTGCAACTCTTTATGTATGCTGAGGATTATCGCGACAAACGCGCTACCCACGGTTTTGAGGCACATCATGTCGATGGTTTGACCGTGGAAAACTTAGAAATAAATTGGGCAGAGGATCGTACAGAACCCAAGTGGGGGAGTGCTGCTTATTTTTATGATGTCAACAACTTACGTCTGGATGGCTTTAGAGGACGGCAAGGTCTTTTGACTGGACTCTCTCCTGTGATCGCTTTGCGGAACGTCGAAAACGCTATGCTCAAAGAGCTGGAAGCTGAGCCTGGTAGTGGCGTCTTAGTCTCTGTCAAAGGCAAAAAAACTGCAGCGGTCATCTTGCGCGATCTCGATCCTACGGGACAAGCCAAGGAAGCGTTCCGGATGGCGGCAGAGGTAGATGAAAAAGCGGTTGAAGTTAGATAGGTATTAGGTGGTAGTCCGTAGTCAGGAGTTAGAATCTGACAAGCTTTGTTGCCTAACTACTGACTCTAGACTACGGACTATGGTCCATAGACTTTCCCCCGCTTCGCGGAACGTCCGTAGAGGCGCAAGATTTTGCGCCTCTACGATTGCGTGATCTCGGTACCTCTGTGTTTATATCTTTGTTGCCTAGCTACGGACTCCCGACTTCGGTCTATGGACTTTTTGGCCTTTGCGGCTGCAAGTCCGATATTGCTATTATGAAGTGGTGGTACATCTTGGGTAGTTTGGTGGGCATATATGCGATTGTGGTCGTATTTCTAAATCTATTTTTAGATCGAGTACTCTTTTTGCCCGAAAAACTCGCGCAGGATTATGCTTTTACCTTTGAACAGCCCTTTGAGGAATTATGGTTATCCCAAGGAGAGAGAAGGATCAATGCATTATGGTTCAAGTCTGATGGCTTGCCCAAGGGCTTGGTATTGTACTTTCATGGCAATGCTGACAATCTCCAGCGCTGGGGAGAATATGTCGTCGATCTCACCCGATTGGGCTATGAAGTCTTAGCGGTTGATTATCCCGGCTATGGCAAAAGCCCCGGCAAAGCATCGGAAGAGGATCTTTTTGCGTCGGCTGAGATGGCTTGGGAGTGGGGGAGTGCCCGTTTCGCAACGGATTCAATCGTGATCTATGGGCGCTCATTGGGATGTGGGCCAGCTACCTATCTCAGTGCGCAGGAGGCCGCGAAAGTATTGATCTTAGAGACACCTTTCTACTCGGTTCCTGATGTGCTGCGCAAACGCTTCCCCATCGGAATTTGGTGGAATGAGGAATATGAATTTCCTAATTTTCGACATATGGAGGATAGCAAAAACGAAGTCTTTATCTTTCAAGGTACTTCGGACTATGTGGTACCGTTCCGCTCAGCGGTGAAACTAAAACCACTCTTGGCAAACGAACAAAATTTCATTGTGATAGAAGGAGGAACTCACCACAATTTGAGTAAGTATGCACTATATCATGAACGCCTCGCCGAAATCTTGCGATGAGATTTTGCCTTCCTTTAACTAAACAGCATGGACCAAAAAGCACGAATGCGACAACTCTCGCCTAAGGAGCTGGTTGCGATCATTGAAAATAGTCAGGACTATCGACCAGAAGTAGTAGCGTTCGCCGAGGCGGAACTAGAAAGTCGAGATATAGATCCGGAGGAAACGGCTCAAATACGCATTCAGGTTTTGAAAGATCAAGACGAGTCGATTAAGCGAAAAAAAGCCGAAAAAGACGATAGGAAGTGGATCCTGGATACATTGAAAGAATTTGTCGCTGAGAGGAGTAAACTGGTCTTGATTGCTTGCATTTTTTTGGCAGTGTACCTTATTATCAAACTACCTGAGGCGCTGAGTTTGATCAGTTTTATCATAGAAAATAATCTCGCTTGGGATTGGTCCAACACAGAAATGGTTTTGCCCATAGTTTTGCTCATAGCGGGGATGTTTGGTTTGCTTTTTGAGAAGGTTTGGGCTTGGATGCTATCGGTGGGAGTGCTTTCGTATTATTTATTCAAACTGATCGTATCCCAGATATTGCGGATGGAAAACACAGCTGGATCAGTGGGGGATTTACTAGCGGAAAGTGCGCAAGGAACTACTTACGTCAGTTTTAGCGTGCTGCTTTGCCTTACTCTGGTGCCTTTGATTATACTTTACTTAGCAACTGTGCGTAAAAGATTAAGTGTACCTAAATGGGCCTTTTATGTGGCTCCTCCATCAGTCTTTGCTTTTGTCATGAGCTTGTTTCTGCTGAGATAACCGATACAAGGAAAGCTTCCTTATGCAAAACAATATTACTCAACCTATGGATATCCAAACAGTCAATCTCGCAGATAAATTTGCTGCTTTCAGCGAACACTGGAGCCCCAAAATCGTCGGCGAACTCAATCAGCAAATGGTCAAACTCGCCAAGCTCAAAGGAGATTTTGTGATGCATAAGCACGATGATGAGGATGAACTCTTTTTCGTCGTGGAGGGCAAACTCTTTATGGAGTTGGAGGACAAGACCCTAGAGATCAATCCGGGAGAATTTGTCATCATCCCCAAAGGTGTGATGCACAAGCCTTACGCACCAGAAGAGGTGAAAGTGATGCTGTTTGAGCCTGCCACGACCCTCAATACTGGGACTGAAGTCAACGAACGTACGGTGAGTGATCTCGACCGAATTTAAACGAGTGAGAAATGATCAAATACGCCCATACCAATATCGTCAGTGAGGATTGGCGACGTTTGGCGGATTTTTACATTGAGACTTTTGAGTGTGAGATCGTTCCGCCTATCCGTAAGCAGTCAGGAGATTGGCTTTCTCAAGGGACCGGTGTAAGTAATGCTAGCCTGGAAGGAGCCCATTTACGTTTGCCGGGTTATGGCGAATATGGTCCCACTTTAGAAATCTATCAATACAGGGAAATCGTTCCGCAAGGCGTGATCACGGCTAATCAAAGAGGCTTTGGCCATATCGCTTTTGAGGTCGATGATGTGGCGCAACTCTTAGCGAAGCTTGAGCAAAATGGAGGATCTAGAGAAGGAGAACTTACGGTACGACAAGTCCCAGGCGTAGGTGAAATTACCTTTATCTATGCCCGTGATCCTGAAGGCAATCTGATCGAATTACAAAGTTGGCATAAAGACAACTCTTAGCACGTTTTGATAGCAAAGGGGCTTTTTCTATATTCAGACAAGGACACCTAATTTGCTACTCGCACATGCTTTGGATATACATACTTCTGTCGGTCATCGGCATCTACGTACTCTTATGTCTGGTTTTTCTCTTTTTTCAGGACTACTTCTTTTTCCGACCCGAAATTTTACCTAGTCATTTTACTTATAAATACCCCTTTGATTTTGAAGAGAAAACCTTCGAAATGGAAGATGGTGGTAAGATCAATAGTATCTATTTCAAAGTGCCCAATAGCCGTGGAGTCGTCTATTATCTCAAAGGCAACTCACGTAGTATCAAAGGTTGGGGCAAATTTGCCAAGGATTTTCTCGGCAATGGATTTGACTTTTTTATGCTTGACTATCGAGGCTTTGGTAAAAGTCGCGGTAAGCGTACAGAAAAGTCTCTCTTCAATGATGCCCAACACCTCTATCGCTGGTTGTTAGAAAAATATCCAGAGGACAAAATCGTGATCTACGGCCGCTCATTAGGGTCTGGGATCGCCACAAGGGTAGCTTCTTGGAATCAGCCTCGTATGCTGATCTTGGATTCACCCTATTATAGTTTTATTCATCATATCAAGCGTTTTGGAGGTTTTATGCCGCTCAACCTACTCAACAAATACCCAATTCGTACTGATCAGTTTTTGAAGGCGATGCGTTGTCCTGTCAAGATTGTTCATGGCAATCAGGACCGCCTGATCCCGATCTCGCATAGTCATAAATTGGTGGAGGCACGACCCGAAATCGTCGAACTCACCGTCATCGAAGGAGGAGGACATAACGACCTGCCTGAGTTCCCTGAGTATTTTGAGTTTTTGTATGATACGCTACACGCATCCTTTAGCGAAGATGTACCTCAAGCGACTGAACTATGAAATGGAGTCGTACTTTTGAGGCGATCTCTTGCCAACAACAACTATATCCTCAAGCTCAAGCTTTAGTTTCCAATCAAGGAGGCCGTTGGGAGAGCTACACTACTGAGGAGGTCCAATCCGAAGTTGATCGTTACTCGGAGAGTCTCTGGCAGCTCAAAGTACGTCATGGCGATAGAGTCTTGATGGTGCCCGACCTCGCCACGGACCAATGGCTTTTGTTAGACCTCGCCATCCAACAATTAGGAGCGATCTCAGTGCCTTGCCATATGAGTAGTCGCCCTGATCAGTTTATGATGATCTTGGAGGAGACGGAGGCCAAGATTTGCTTCTTTTGGGATGCCACAAGCTATGAGCGATTTATGTCTGCGGCCGTGCCGAACGTTCAAATCGTTTGTCTGCAAGATCGAGACATGGGCAAGGCTTTGTTTCCTTTTATATTTAAGGGCGGCAACGAAAAAATAGACCTAGATGCTATTAGAGCGAATGTGCAAGAATCCGATCTTGCCAGTATTATTTATACTTCAGGCACTACGGGACGCCCCAAAGGTGTGATGCTCAGCCACAGTAATATCGTAAGCAACATCAAATCTGTATTGCCTTTGATGCAGATAGAGGCGGGCCAACGAACGGTGAGTTTTTTGCCTTATAGCCACATCTTTGAGCGAACGATCATGTACGCTTATTTGGCGATGGGCTTATCGATACATTTGGCCGAAGATCGCAGTGATTTGCAAGCGATATTCAAGCGCGTAAAACCACATTATTTTGCAGCTGTCCCGCGCATTTTGGAGCGGATGTACGACAATGTGATTGCACATCAAGTCAAGCAGTCTTGGTGGAAGCGACGGATCATGAACTGGGCCTTGAAACTGGGCAAGAATTATCGTGAAGAGGCGAAAATGCGTCCTGTATATTGGTTCAAAAAGCAGCTGGCAAGGCTATTGGTTTTTAACCGCTTCCGCTCAATGATTGGCGGTAAAGTAAAAGCGATTTTTACGGGTGCTGCTTATTTACAGCCGGATATTGGGCGTTTGTTCGCGGCGGCAGGGATCAAGGTCCGCGAAGGTTATGGGATGAGCGAAACGGCCCCGATTATTACTTTCAATCAGTTTAGCCCCGGACTCAATCGGTTTGGTACAGTGGGATTGCCCGTTCCCGGAGTACGGGTAGTGATCGACCGACCAGATGAAAATGGGGAGGGCGAAATCCTTGTCCAAGGCCCAAATGTGATGCAGGGTTATTATAAACGCCCCGAGGAAACGGCTAAAGTGATCACGCCGGAAGGCTGGCTCAGAACCGGAGATATCGGCAAGTTTGTCAAAAACCGCTTTTTGAAAATAACGGATCGTAAAAAAGATATTTTCAAAACATCTTCTGGCAAGTACGTCTCTCCGATGATGCTGGAAAACCATTTTAGAGAATCTGACTATATCGAGCAGATCATGATCATTGGTTTTCAAAGAGCCTTTGTGACAGCTTTGATACGGCCTAGTTTTGAACTTTTACATCTCTGGTGTATCGAAAACCAAATCCATTGGACTGGTCCTCAATATATGCTGCACAATATCAAGGTGATGCAAAAAATCCAATCGGAGATTGACTTACTAAATGAGCGTTTTTCAAATCACGAAAAGATTAGAGCCTTTCATCTGTTTCATGAAGAGTGGACCGTCGAGACGGGTCAATTGACTTATACGATGAAGTTGTTACGAGCGAAAATAGAAGCTGACTTTGGCAAAGAGATAGAGGCGATGTATGTCTAATCAGCGCTTTTGCATTCGCTTTTACAGAGTTTGCAAATAATCAATACTACGTTTGAGTGCGACCTCCGGCTCTGCTACGATGTCCTGCTCTACGATGAAATGCTTCACTCCACTCGATTTAGCGGCTTGCATAATACCCGGCAAATCCAAAATGCCATCACCAGCAGTTGTCATATACGGAAATAGTTCCATCCATTGACTTGGATTACCGCCATCGCCAGAAAAGCGCACTTTCTCTCGCATATCTTTGATGTGCAGCAAGTGATATCGGCCCGGATTATTGTTTAACAAATCAATGGGATCCAATCCACCAGCTGTCGTCCAATAAATATCGATCTCCCAAAAGACTTTATCTACCTCTGTTTCGTCTAGGAGGATCTGTATCGGTAACTGACCATCCAGAGCAGTCAAGCCATACCCATGATTGTGATAGGCAAACTTTAGCCCAAACTGATGAGCCGATTCTCCTATTTGATTAAAGCGTTCCGCAAGGCGGTGATAATCATCTAAACTGGTCCGTAAGTCCTCAGGCGTGGTCGGTATCGTGACATAAGTAGCTCCTAATTTATCTGCGGCTTGAGCTAGCTGAGGCATAGCGCTCTCAATGGTTTCAAAATCTGTATGCATAGAGGGCACGCGAAGATTATAATCGTTCAGCAAGGCTGAAAAATCCGCTAAAGATCGGCCATAGTATCCACTACCGCTAAACCCCAACATAGGCGTAATCGCATCCCAACCGGCTTTGCTAGCTGCCGCACTAAAAGGATAAGGGCCATAGGTTTCAAGCTCTTGATAACCCATTTCGGCAAGCAACTGGAGGCTAGTTGGGAGATCTGTTTCCAGCATTTTGGGGAGCGAAAATAGTTGGATGCCGAAATTCATATAGATTAAGCTTTAAGGGATTTTTGAAAACAAACGCTACTTGCTTGCCCTAAATACTGGCCATAATTGGGGATGCGTTTATAGCCATTTTTTTCATAAAGTCGGATGGCGGCGACTTGCCGAACGCCTGTCTCCAATATACAGTTTGGAAAGCCAAGCGCTAAGGTCCATGCTTCAAGCCCTTCGAGTAATATCGAGGCAATCCCCTGATTACGATGACTTTCGGAGACAAACATCCTTTTAACTTCCATCGTCTTGGCGTCAAACTCTTTGATGGCTGCACAGGCCACCGCTAAGTCGTTCGCTTGGGCGAGCATCACATATTTGATCACATCAGACTGATTGAACTGAGCATAAAAATCAAACTCATCACCGTCTGTAATCCGTAGTGATGCATCGAGATCGGCTACCAATCTTTGATAGTCAGGATGCTGAGGATTGGTCCGAATCAGTTTTATCATCTTCTACAAAAACAAATAATCTTCCAAAGGCGTTACGGCTCCCGAAAAGTCGCCATCGATCGTACCCTGCATAAAGTATAAACGATTGCCGACCTGACGCAAGGCCACTTCAAGCGAATTAACACCATGGATCAAATGGTTAAAGGAACTGCTGCTAAACTGCATCGGGTCTTGAGAAGACTGAGGCACTAATTGGTCGCTATGGGCGATTTTATTGCGAACGGCAATGATCTTATGAATATCTGCCTCGCGGATTTTGACTAATTGATAGGCATGTACCAGTTCGAGGATCGTTTTGAGCGAGAGACCTTTACCACGAAAATCTTTCTGACTAAGCGGTTTGTCGGCCTCGCTTTCTGGCAGGGATTTGTCGAGAAACTTATAGAGTTCACGCTTACGTAAACCCGAAAAGTGGATGATCAAGTTTACCAAGCCCTTTTCAAGCAAGAATAGTTTCTTATAGAGATAGTCATAGACAGGGCCGCGATTATAATCCGACATATGCACGATGCCGACGATGCGCTTGCTCTTCTCGACAAACAAGACCTGAAAGTTGCCAAAATCATTGATCAGATTTGTATCAAAGACAGGATCATCAAAATTGACCATCTGTCGCTCTTTGATCTGCTGCTTTTTGAAATTGCCGGTATCTCTATCGTAGAAGTAACAGAGATTATGGCTATGGATATGAGGCAGATAATGGATGTCTCTGATGCGGCAAAACTCTTTACATTCGGAGAGGTATTCTTCATCATAAAATACCATCCCACGGGTCATGATTTCGCTAAATGTAGCCATAGTATTGTGTTTGGAGCTTTATTCGCGGGTTTTACCTGTGAAAACATTTACGCCGGGATTCATCGGATTGCCAGACGCACGTCTAAAACTAACGACTTGTCCAGTATGGTAGATTGCATCAGCGATCGGTCCATTGATCATATTCCAGTAGGGAAATTCGGACTCATTTTCGCCTCTTTTAAATACGATAGAGAGTTCAGCCACTTCCGCTTCTGTTTTGCCGCGGAGCATTTCTGCTGCTTGGGCGAGATTTTCGAGCGTCATGCGTCTTTTTTCTTCTAAGCTCAACTCTCCTAATTCTTTGCTTTCGCGTGGGATGCTTTTGGCAGAGCAATAAACCGCAAAACTCAATCCTAGCAAATGGTCCAGCGTTTCGTCGGTATTACGCGCATCTTCGGAGGGTTTATATGTAAGATCTTCTTCTCGCAGGCCTTCCGTCGCCCAATAATAGCGATATCCCAATCCCTCGATCATGCGAGCCAAAACACTGCCAGAACTATAAGATTCAGGCGCAGCAGGAATTTCACGCAAGGGCAAGGGAGTATCTTGAGCATTGAGACTAGCCATGGCGAAAAGACCGATTAGTAGTAGTAAAGATAGTTTCATATGTATTCAGTTTAAGTCTCTGGGAGACTGGAGCCCTAAATTACGGCCTAGTTTGATCTTTCAAAACTCCTATTCGAATAGGTGCAAGTTCCCCCTCTCTTTTTTGACTTATCCTCTTCTCGCCGCTGCGCGGAACGCGCTTTCGAACGAGCCCCGCGAGGAGAAATCTCAGACGCATCAAATCAAAGATCAGAAAAGCGCATCAAATCAAAGGTCAGAAAAGCGCATCAAATCGAAGATCAGAAAAACGCATCACATCAAAGATCACGCAGACACATAAAATTAAAGATCCGAAAAACGCATCGCATCAAAGATTACTTTCCCAAAAGCGTTGCCAGCACGGAATAAAGTCATCTATGCCAATATTGCCTAAAATTTGACTCGCTAGAGTCATTTCTAAAGCTAAAAGCCGTTCATAGCCCAAAGGAGTCGTTCGTAGGGTGAAAAACGTTTGTCGCCCTAAAATTGTCATTCGGCGAAGCCTCTCTCATATATCAGGTTTTCTTCATTCGTTTGAGCGGTCTAAATATCCCGTTCGTCTAAAAAACGCCCCAAATGCCCGTTTTAGCGGCAATTTTCGCCTACATTGACCAAAGTGGCAAATCGGATTTTGCCTGATTTATAGAGGAACATAGTGAAAGACTGCCAGCGTAATGCCGCTGAATACTACCGTCCAATGCGGTAATGGAAAACCTATTTATCACTTCAATTTAATTTTTATGAACAGCAAACTACTATTGTGGAGTGTTCTATTGAGTTTGTTCTGCGTCTCGCAGCTTCAAGCCCAAAGGACTATCACAGGTACCGTCTCTTCTGCGGAAGAAGGCGAATCCCTTATTGGGGTAACCGTTATCCTGCAAGGTACCAACCGAGGTGCCGCTACGGATGAAAATGGTCGTTACTCTCTTTCTTTGTCTGGAGAAGAGGGTACATTGATTTTTTCCTTGTATGGGTTTGAACGTCAGATGATTACTCTCGGCAGTAGCGATGTCGTTGACGTAAAGCTCGTCGAATCTGTCCAGGTGTTAGACGAAGTCGTCATCACTGCACTTGGTGTACAGCGTGAAACCAAAGCCTTGGGATACTCTGTACAAGAAGTCTCAGGCGATGAAATCCTCGCCTCTCGTGAAAGTAATCTCGTCAACTCCCTATCTGGAAAAGTAGCGGGTGTGCAGATTACGAGTTCTTCTGGTGCTCCGGGCGCATCTTCGCGAATCGTCATTCGTGGTGCATCCTCCCTACTCGGCAACAACCAGCCCTTATTCGTCGTGGATGGGATTCCGTTGGACAATACACAGTTCTCCTCTAGCCCTCGCAATAGCACCAACGAACCCGCTAACGGTACTCGCGCAGGTGATGAAGAGCAAGGTGGAGCAGATTATGGCAATGCTATCCAAGATATCAATCCTGATGATATTGAGAGTATCTCTGTCCTCAAAGGCCCGACTGCAGTAGCCCTATATGGTTCTCGTGCGCAAAATGGAGCCATTGTAGTTACGACTAAGTCCGGTGCCGGAACGCGTGGTATTGGTATCTCTGCTAGCTCTAATTACTCAGTACAGACTCCTTTACGTTTGCCAGATTTCCAAAATCAATATGGTCAAGGTGGCTACGGTTTGGTCGATTATCCTGAGTATCTAGATGTCGATGAAAGTTGGGGTGATCCGCTTGATGGTCGCTTGAAGCGTAATGTCTTCAATGAAGAAGTGCCTTGGGTTGCGAACCCAGACAACATCAAAAACTTCCTCGAAACGGGCAATGTTTTTGTCAACAATGCTTCGATTTCTGGTGGCAATGATCGCGCTAATTTTCGCTTCTCATTCGCCAATATGGACCAAAAAGGTATTCTACCTAATACGGGCCTTAACCGTACCAACATCAGCCTCAAGTCAGGTCTTCAAGTAACTGATAAACTCAAGATTGTTTCAAGTGTTAGTTATGTACTGACTCAGGGCAAAAATCGTCCTAACACAGGCTATGATGGACAAAATGTCTTCCAGTCGATGTTTAACTGGCATGGTCGTCAGATTGATTATAGCCAATTCAAAGACTACAAAAATGCTGACGGTAGCTTTCGTCTTAATACTACTGACCCAAACAATAGTGAATCATTTGGCTGGCCTATCGCGCCGATTCCAGCTTGGCAAAACAATCCTTACGCCAATCTAAACGACAATGTCAACACTGACCGTCGTGATCGTATGATCGGAAACTTTAAAATTAGCTACAACTTCACTGATTGGTTGAGTGCCTTTGTCCGTGCCGGAACGGATCATTATACTGATCAGCGTCAGCAGGTATATGCTGCTGGCCTCAAAGATCCTTCTTCACTCCGTCAGGGTGGTTTTGTACATGACAACTATGTGGTTACTACCTACAATCTTGATTTAGTAGTCCAAGCGCAAAAGCAATTTAGTAAAGACTTTTACGCTTCTCTATTAGTCGGAGCCAACCGCTTCAACAATACCGTAGCCAATCAGTTTACCTTTGTACAAGGACTATTGATTCCTGGCATTTATAACGTTAGTAATGCAAGAGGCTTACCTGATAGCCGTGAGTATACCACTGCCAAGCGTATCAATGGCGTTTACGGTGCTGCTCAGTTTTCTTACCGTAACTATCTTTTCTTAGATGTTACAGGCCGTAACGACTGGTCTTCTACTTTGCCATCCGGTAGCCGTTCTTACTTCTACCCATCTGCTAGCATGAGTTTTGTGCTTTCTGATGCACTTGATATGCCCGCTGCCATTAGCTTCCTCAAAGTTCGCGGTGGTTTGGCCCAAGTAGGTAATGACACTGATCCTTTTGCATTGCAGTCATACTTCGTCAAAAAGCGTATTGCTGACAACCAAGCAGATATTACCTTCCCTTTCAACGGACAACCTAGCTTTGCTTTAGGAGATGAGTTAGCGAACGCTGGCCTCCTACCAGAGCAGACTACTTCATGGGAAGTTGGTTTGGATTTACGCCTTTTCGAAGGTCGTATTTCTGCGGACGTAACTTACTATGATGGCGTTACTCGCAATCAGTTGATGAATTTGACCTTACCTTCTTCTTCTGGTTATAGCAGCCAGATTATCAATGCTGGTGCGATCTCTAATCGCGGTATTGAGGCGATGGTAAACTTAACGCCCGCTTTGACTGAAAAATTCCGTTGGGACTTAGGCGTAAACTTCGCCAAAAATGTCTCTATGGTTGAGGAACTTCACCCAGATGTAGAGTCTATCATCATCGAAAGCCATCGCGCGCAGACAGAAGCACGCTCTGGTAATCCTTATGGAGACATCTATGGTACTGCATGGTTGCGAGTAGATGATGAGAATAGCCCCTACTTCGGGGAACGCATCATCGGAGCGGACGGACGTCCACAGCGTGCACCAGGTGGCAATCAGTTACTCGGTAACATCCAGCCTGACTTCATGATGGGTATCAACAACTCTTTCCAGTTTGGTGGTGCTTATTTGAGCTTCCTTGTTGATTGGAAGCAAGGTGGTGAGATGTTCTCATTGACCAACTTCTTTGGTGGCTATTCTGGTGTATTGGCTTACACTGCCGAAGGCCGTGAAGGTGATTACGTTGCCGAAGGGGTAATAGACAATCAAGACGGGACTTTTAGCCCGAATACTACGCAGATCAATGCCGAAGATTACTGGCACCGTACTTTCTCAGCTCAGGAAGAAGGCGTTTATGATGCCACTTTTGTGAAGCTTCGTGAAGTGAAAATTGGGTATGATTTACCTGATAATCTCCTAGAGAAAACTCCCTTCCGTGGTGTAAGCATCAATCTTGTAGGCCGTAACCTTTGGATCATTCACTCTCTTGTCCCTAATGTTGATCCAGAAAGCTCCGCTTATGGTGCTGGCAATGGTCAAGGGTTTGAGGTCAACGGTATTCCTTCTGTACGTAGCATGGGCGGCGGTATTAGCATTCGTCTCTAAGCTCTCATCACAAAAAAAGAACAATGAAAAATAACTTCATAAAACGCAGCATGGGTGTTTTGACCCTCTGCTTACTGCTCACCACGGCCTGCGAAAATGGCTTCGACGAGCTCAACCAAAACCCTAACGCACCATCTGATGCCCCAGCAGCCTTTGTCTTGCCGGGAGCATTAGTTGACTTGAGCTATCGGGTAGATTACCAGATGCCGATCAACTATATCGGTCTATGGGTGCAGCAACATGCCTCAGGTGCTTATCCTGAAGAAGACCAGTATAGCCCTCGTCTCAATGACATAGATGTTTATTGGAATAATATCTATGACAATAGCATGAAGGACTTTCGTCATATTATTGACAATGGTACTCCTAACGAAGTCGCAGTTGCTAAGATCATGAATGCGTATGGTTTTATGGTGTTATCTGATATTTGGGGCGATATTCCTTATACCGAAGCACTGCAAGCCGAAAACGGTGATAACTACCTTACCCCTACTTTCGATAGCCAAGAGGCTGTCTATAATGGGATCATTCAAGACTTAGATGATGCCGTAAACAGCATTGATATTAGTTCTATTGATGGTTTTGCTGAGGCTGATCTTGTCTACGGAGGTGATCTAGAGCTTTGGACCAAGTTTGCCAACTCTCTTCGTTTACGTGCCTTTATGCACCTATCCGAAGTCGCTCCCGAAAAATCCAAAGCGGGAGTCGTCGAGATGCTAGGTAAATCTCTATTGAGTGCGCATGATGAGTCGCCTGCGATCCATTATGCTGACGTTTCTGGTAATCGTAACCCGATCTCTTCTCGTTTTTCTGGCCGTCCTAATGATTTTCGCGCCAGTAAGTCTATGGTAGATCAGTTGATTGGTACGGGTGATGCGACCAATCCGACTGACCCACGTACAGAGGTGTAT
>JBGCFA010000107.1:0-16496 GCA_045106675.1 Bacteroidia bacterium | reverse complement strand
GACAGTAGACAGTAGACAGTAGACAGTAGACAGTAGACAGTAGACAGTAGACAGTAGACAGTGAAAAATTGCTACTGACTTCCGACTCTGGACTAATTACTATTTTGCTAAAGCATCGGCGATCAGGCGGTGAAAATGATGCACTGCCACTTCTTGCTTAGGAGAATAACGGCCGCGGTCATATAGACGAGATTTAACGCCTTGTTGAACTGATTCAACCACGGCTTCGTCTTCCATTTCGGTCAAATGAATGCTATCCATACTGGCTGGATCAAACAATTCTTCTTTCCAGATAAAGGTTTCGAATCGAACCCGTGTTTGATGAACAGAAACCGGCTCTACAATATTGAGAGAGAGTCCCCAAGGATAAAAGTTGAACATCACATTGGGAAACACCCAATAGTAATAGGCAGCTACTCGCTTACCATAGTCAGCCGAGGAGCGAGGCAGTTCAAAGCATGCTTCCCCCTCTTTTGCAATGCCTAATTGTAGACTTGCATAGTCGTAGCATTCGTATTTATAATCAGGATAAGACAATACCTCATTTAAGCCAGGATGGACAAATGGGATATGAAAACCTTCTAGATAGTTATCGAGATAAAGCGCCCAATTGGCATTAATATCATAGGTCTGCCCATAGTCAGGAGCGTGGACAAACTCATCAAAAGGCATCCAACTCAGACGATCAAAGATGGGTTTGAGCCATTGCTCAAAAGAATAATCGGGCCCCAAAGAGGTAAATAATAGATTCCCGAGATGTTTGAGCGGGAGTTCTGGGAGATTATCTGCTTTCGAGGGAAAGTTTTGCGCTTCTTTGAACTCAGGCATACTCAACATTTTGCCTTTGAGATCAAATCTTCGCCCATGATAGCGGCATTTCAGCTGCTTGCATGGGCCTCCTTCCATCACCAGCAGATTCCCTCTGTGAGTACAGACATTAGAATAGCAGCCTGAGGCGCCTTCTTCGTCCGTGGTTAGTAGCAGAGGTTCATCCAAATAGCCTTTCATGAGGCTAAAAGGTTGGGCGGCTCCGGCAGCCGGTAGATCAGAAACCAGTCCGATGCAATGCCAGCTTTTGGCAAAAATCGACTCTCGGCAACGATCAAACAATGCTTGGGAACGATAAAAGGCCGCGGGTAGGGTTTGGGCTCTAGTGATGTCGCGATCGATCTTGAGATCTTCCACTTTCATGTCAGTCTTTAGCGTTTGTGTTCGCCTCTTTGAAGCAATTGTTGTTCCAATGTCGCAATTGACAAAAAATGAGTAAGCGAACTAGGGCTTTCATTTTGTCAAAAGGGATCAATATGTGGACTTTCTCTTATCACAATTTCAACTTAAAGCTTATGAAAACCCAATACTGTCTAGGAGTCCTCCTTTATATGATTCTAATGCCGCTAAAAGGGCAAAATTATGACCCTTACACCACAGCATTCCCTACTAATATCAACGACACCCTAAAGGCCAATGCTGTGAAAGCTTTATTTCATGCGACGGGGGATATGTTCTTTGATATGGAAGGCGATGCGGTCTTTCGGGTTTCACCCAACGACAGCTTAAATACGCTCTTCGCGGGACATCTTTGGATGGGAGCCATTGACAATAGCGGCACAGTCAGAACCGCAGCTCAAACCTATCGTCAAAGTGATAACAATTATCAGCCCGGACCAGTCTCAAATCTTTACGACAGCACTTATAACCAGCGATATCATAGGGTTTGGAAGATTAGCAAAAGTACCATCGATCAACATATCGCCAATTGGCAAAACCCTAACTATGTAGTTCCAACTAGTATCGCAGACTGGCCAGCACACGGAGACAGCAATCGGCAAGAGGCATATTATCTTGCGCCATTTATGGATATAAACGGTAGTGGAATATATGAGCCTACGCTTGGGGATTATCCATTGATTAGAGGAGATCAGGCTCTCTATATGATCTTTAATGACGATCGATTTAGTGCGTTTATGCCTTTAGAGATCGAAACTCACCTCATGGCTTATGGATTTGCGTCCTCTAGCAGCAGTGCTCTCAATGAATCGATTTTTCTCCATTATAAAGTATATAACCGCTCTTCTGAAGTCTATCAAGATGCATGGATCGGCTATTGGTCCGACCTTGAATTAGGCGACGCATTGGATGATGATATGGGAACTGATTCCGCGCTTCACAGTCTCTACGTCTACAATCGTGATAATATGGATGAACGATTTGGCAGTAACCCGCCAGCCCAAGGTATCTCAATGCTCAACCTGCCTTTATCAGCTACCATGTCTTACGATCTAGATTATAATAATGATTCGATAGGCGGCCCCCTTCATGGCACTGATTATTATCAATTATTACAGGGGAAATGGAAAGATGGACAGAGCCTTACCCAAGGGGGCACAGGAAGAGGAGGCAATCAAGCTACGACCTACTTCTTGAATGGCGATCCCGTAACAAACACTGGCTGGCTACCCAATAATGGGTCAAACACTTTCTTTGCCAATGATCATAAAGACACCAAAGCACTTATGTCGCATGGCCCCTTTGTCTTTGGTCCGGGGGAGTCGATCTGTATGGACTTAGGCTTGGTTTATGCGCGCGATCCTAATCAAGATCATCTCGCTAATGTCAGTTTATTACGCCAACGAACAAGCGAAATCCGCAATCATTATATCGCCCAAAACGAAAACTGTCTCAATTCCCCCCTCAATCGACCAGCATTAAGCACTTTAACCGAAGACCAGGTCTTGGTATTTCCTAATCCGACAAGAGAAAGTGTGCAACTAAGGTGGGGAAATGATTTCGACCAAATCCGCATCTTCGACTTGCAGGGACGTTTGGTATATCAGCAAACATTAGAGAACAAAAATTACCTCCAATTATCTATCACAGATTGGGTACCTGGTTTTTACACTATTTTTTTTGAAGGTAATCGTATCCAAGTGCAAAAAAGATTCGTAAAGACTAACTAGGGTTTACAGTGTGATCATGTTGATGAAAACACAACATGATTTTAAAGGCGGTGCCGAACGTGGTGCTGCCTTTTTTTATGCAATTCTTTAAACCTATCTATTCAGGGCACAAAAAAGGCAATTCGCGACAAAATCTTACATTGATTCTATATATCGTAGTAAATAGCAAGGACATTAGTTTACCCTCTACTACGTTCTTATATGTTTATTACGACGATGTTTCCTTTGGCTAGGGCCAAAAAAATCCGTTGGTATCTGATACCAGTTCTTGTGTTGCTTACGCTCTCTGCTTTTCAAAACCAATTGCAACAAGCCAATAGCAGCTTAGCGGTCCCAAATGAAACCTTTGTCAACTTTGAGTCAGGACAGGTTCACCCTCTCGACATGACTCCAGATGGCAGCAAACTCCTCGCAGTCAATACCGCCAATAACTCACTCGAAGTATTTGAAGTATCTCCGACTGGTCTGATCTACAGAGCGAGCATTCCTGTAGGAGTTGACCCGATTACGGTAAGGGTCCGCAACAACAATGAGGCTTGGGTCGCCAATGTAATTTCAGATGATGTCAGCATCGTCGATCTCAACCAAAACGTAGTTATTAGGACATTAGAGACGGAAAACGAGCCTTCAGATATCGTTTTCGCAGGCTCCCCTCTCAAAGCTTTTGTCTCCTGCGCAGAACGCGAGAGTATCCAAATTTTTGATTTATCAGACCTCAGTGCTACGCCTCAAGAGGAACTATTGATCGGAGAACAACCGAGAGCCATGGCTGTCAGTCCTGATGGCAATACAGTTTATACCGCATTTTTTGAATCCGGCAATCAGACCACCGTGATCAATGGCAATACGAGCGCAGAGGCTGGTCTTACCTCACCTCAAGGCGGCACCACCACCATCGTCAATGATGTGATTAACACCAATGGTCCTTATGGTGGCGCAGTACCCGTTCCTAATAATGGCACTGCATTTCAACCGACATTAAATCCCTCACTTCCCGTAAAAACCAATACACAAAGCTTGGTCGTTCGCAAAAATGCGTCCAATCAATGGTTAGATGATAATGGAGGCAATTGGACCAACATCGTCAGCGGAGGCCAAGGCATCCGTCAAAATGCTTGGGATATGAAAGATCGGGACGTAGCCGTGCTGAACGCTAATACCCTGGCGCTGAGCTACCAAAATCACTTAGGCAATATCTTGATGGCAATGGCTGTCAATCCTAGTACTGGCAAAGTGAGCGTAGTAGGGACCGACGCGTTCAACGAAGTTCGCTTCGAACCTAATCTCAATGGCGTATTCCTGCGTGTCAATATCTCACAGTTTACAGCCGGCAACGCTAGCAACAATATAGTAGATCTCAATAGTCACCTAGATTATAGCACTGCTTCTTCGCCTTTGGCAGAACGTCAAAAATCTCTTGGCGATCCTCGTGGAATTGCATGGAAAACAGACGGTAGTCAAGGCTATATCACAGGCATGGGTTCTAATAATGTAATCGTAGTCGATGCCAATGGTAGCCGCGTTCTGGCACAGCCAATCACAGTAGGAGAAGGGCCAACAGGCATTATTTTAGACGAAACGCGAGGAGTGGCCTATGTGCTTAATCGCTTCGGTGCTACGATTTCGAGTATTGACCTCAATACGCAGCAAGAGCTAGGACAACTTGGTTTCTATGATCCAACGCCTGAAGCAATCAAAACAGGAAGAAAACACCTTTATAATACCCATCTCGGCTCAGGCCATGGACACATTTCCTGTGGTTCTTGTCATGTCGATGGCAAATGGGACCGCTTGGCTTGGGATCTGGGCAATCCGGCGGGAGAGATGGAGATCGTAGATACCATCTCATTTCACCCACTCAAGGGCTTAAAAGTAACTCAATCACTAGTGGATATCCTTGACAAAGGAGACGGCACATTGCATTGGCGGGGAGACAAGCAGTCTTTCTTTGATTTTGCAGGTGCTTTCAATCATTTGCAAGGCACAGACGCTCCACTCGATAATGCGGGTATGCAGGAGTTTGAAGATTTTCTTCGCTCGCTCTATCATCCACCTAACCCATATCGTCCCTATAGAGTGATTACAGATTCTCCCACTAGCCGCATGAAAAACGGAAAAATCAGAGGCACTGGCACTAATTTCCAAACCATTCAGACCTCTGTTCCGCTTTTTGTCTCTATCCAGTTCAATTGTTCGCTTTGCCACCTAGCCAATAGTGGCAGAGGCAAATCTGGCGCTTATCTCGAAAATGAAAATATCGCTGCAGACCTGCGCACGACTTATCGTAAGCTCGGCTTTTACTATAACTCAGACGAAAGCACAGCCGGTTTTGGTATGCTAGCTGATGGAGTGATGGAAACTTGGTTCAACCAAGTCGGCGCGCCAGATTATTTAGGCGACTACCAAGCAGAAGTACTGGCTTGGGCCGGAGGGATAGATTCTACCAATAGTGCGGCCAGTTTTCAGTTTCCGGGAGTGCATTCAGCTCAAGATTCGCACGCAGCCCTTGGTTTACAAGCTACGCTTAACGGTAGTATTGGAACTGGCTCTGAAGTCAACGAATTACGAGACTTAGCCAATGAGTTTGATGAATTAGGGCTGATCGTCAAAGGAATCTACCAAGGAAAAGCCAGAGGGTTTTACTTGACCGGAGGAAACGCATATCAATCTGACTCTCTCGGGCAAACCGCTACGCACACTCAACTCAAAAATGCTGCTCAAAGCACCAATGAGCCATTAACTTGGACTATTGTCCATAAGCAGGAAGAAATACGTGAAGGAGTCGATCGCAACTCCAATGGAATATTTGATCAGGACGAAGGCTTTAGTTTCCCAGTAGAGTGGCTAGAGTTTACCGCTATCCAAGAGGGTGAAGACGGACTTTTGACTTGGGTAACGGCTTCGGAAGAAGGCAATGAGTATTTCGTTGTGGAGCGAGCTTTAGAAAATAGTCCCTTTAGAAAAATCGGGGAGAGAGAAGCCCTAGGCGAATCTCAATCTGTGGCCACTTATACCTTTACCGATCCCAATATCATGCAGCTCGGTAGTGCTAAGCTACGCTATCGCATCAAGCAAGTAGATCTTGACGGTGTGTTTTCATATAGCAAAGTCGTTCAACTCAATTTGACACAAAATCAGGTCATCTTTGTCAACGCATATCCTAATCCCGTGAGCGACAATCTCAATCTATTCGTGCGTTCTCCGCAGGAATCGAGCGTACAATTGTCCATCAGCAATACACGGGGACAAATCGTTTGGCGAAGCCAGACTCAACAAAAAGAAAGCCTCCAACAAATCGATGCCTCAAAGTGGGCCAGTGGCGTGTACTACTTAAGAGTTGAAAGCGATACTTACAGTGAAGTGCTCAAAGTGGTCAAGCACTAATCTCTGCTTCGCAGAACGCTTGGGAATATCCAATAATGTAACATATCGAAGGGACTAGTGCTGCCTTGGACATTGAAGTCAGTTTCCGCGCGTTCCGCGAAGCGAGTAGAAACAATATATCCAATGTCCAAACTCAATCTCGCATATCGAAAGGACTAGAGCTGCCTTGGACGTTGAAATTCGATATTGGATATTTCTTTATGCTAGTGTCTTACCAGAAAGGTTTTGCTGACTTGTTGGGTATTATTGGCAAAGCGGACGTGATAGTTACCAGAGGGCCAGTTACTAACTTCGAAGCTGATCTCGGCTAGATCTTGCAATTGGCCGCTTTCCATCAATTGTCCAGCTGTATTGAGGATTTGGTAGTCAAAATCATTTTCAGTGGCACCTGCCAGCTTAAATGCAACTTGATCATTCGCCGGATTAGGGAAGACCACCAACTCAAGTGGGATCCTGGTATTTGGAGCCAATTCGAGCATACTGGAGTAGCTAAACGCACCATCAATATCGGTTTGTTTGATTCTATAATAAAGGGAGCTAAATCCAGCAAATTTGGCGCTCTGGTCAGTATAGTCGTAGCTAGATAATTCTGAACTATTACCGATAGCTCCAATTTTTTCGATCTGCTCAAATAGATTGCCGTCAACGGAGCGTTCTACGGTGAAGTAATCATTGTTCAGCTCCTGGGCCGTTTGCCAAGAAACTTGTGCATTTACTCCTTCCCAATTGACTTGAAAATCAGCCCACTCCACGGGAAGCGAATTAGCATTGCTATAAAAGGTCATATCGCCAATACCGATCCCATGTACTCCTGTACCACATATATCACAATTGCTCCATTCGATGACAATTTTATTGATCAAGTCAGAGGAATTAAAATTCACCCCTGCGGCTACATTGGCGTAGGTCTCTCCCGGCATGATCGCATCAATAGTTCCTGGTCCATCTTCTTCCCAACTGGGATCATTTGTACCAGTGAAGCTAGGATAGACTTTAGTCCCTTCTAATACCGTTTGTGCAAAAACCTTGACTTTGTCGCCACTGTACCAACTTCCATTGATATGGTATAGCTCAAATCCCAAATGTGCGGGGATCGCTGGCTTGATTTGAATAGTAATTTTTATCGTTTCATTCTCTGCTAATCCGGGATTGACATAATGACTCAAGGCATTGTGATCTCCACCTGAAAAGAATGTTTGAATATTGGGTGTATTACCAGTACCCATATGGGCCAATTTATTGTATTTGCCACTGTATTTGATGTCAAACTCAGTACCAGAACCATCGACATCCGCTATCTTATTTGAAATCGTACCTTCCGTCCAATAATCAGGATTATCCCAGTCTAGGGTATATTTCACAAAATCACCGGAGCAGCCGACACAAACAGGTTCTGTATGCAAATCCTCTAGTCCTTGGAGCTGGACGGTGTACAAAACACCAAACATCGCCAATAGGCCGATGACTCCTCCTATTGCTAGTAGCGTTCGCTTTAGAGAAAGACGATTAGAAGGTTTGTTTTTTAGCATGTGTTAATTCGGTTTTGATTAAAGAACTTCCTAAAGCAAAAGGGAATAATTGCCTCAGTATTCCTAGTTTACAGAACGGATTATTTAACACATGTAATATTCGGACATATTTTATTAGTCTTTATGCTCAAGCTTAAGGGCGACGAACTTGAAAGCTTTTACTGACTTGATCAGAATGTCCACTTGTATTTAATACTTGGTATTTATATTGGTCATCGATGAAGCCTCCTAAGCGAGCCGTGAGATCGTCGCTAGCAGAGTTTGGAAGAGCTGTTAAAGTTGGATAAATCTTAGCTCCATCTGCTACGGCTATCGCATAGACTTGCACCTTATCTCCGCTAGAGGCACTAGCATTGACATGATAAAGCTCTAATCCTATTTGGGCTGGGATAGGTGGATCAATGCTTACGACCACTTGGATAGCTCCTCCTGCTGAAAAACCTGGATCAATATAATTACTGAGAGATTTCGTACTACCGTCAGTAAAATAATCCTGTATGTTAGGGGTGATACCAACAACACTCCCAATGTCAGAGAGATTGGAAGTGTTTCCCGAAAATTGGAAGCTAAACTCAGTCCCTGAATTATTGACATTCGAAAAAGTCTGGCTCAGTGTTCCGCTAGGCCAAGTGAGACTATTATTCCAATCCAGTTCATACTTGGCATAATCCATTGAGCAGCCTGTACATAAGGGCTCTGTGTGCAAATATACCATTTGAATCTTAGCCGTATATAAAAGGCTAGCAAAGGAATCATCCCCCCTAATCCAACTAACTTCCGTTTTACAGACAGATTAGGTGAGAGTTTCTTTTTCAGCATTCGTTTTATGATTTTATCTATGACTTATTCGTCTTCACAATAGGGGTTTATTGCAAAGGCCATCCTATTCGACAAAATCAAATATCCAACAAATATAATATGTGGGTTTAATTGAGTTATTAACTCACCATTTACTCCGCTTTATCTCTGCTTGTCGCATAGGCATAGCATCTATCAGAGGAAAAAGTTTCTGCTCTGTGAGAACGCTTTGGTCCAAACGGAGTTTTTCCCCGCCGTCCTTACCAATCAAAATCACGACAAAGTCTTTTTCCTCAATTTGAAAACGCTCGCGTAAGAAATTGATTTCGCTCTGCTTTAATTCAGCCTTGGGGCCTGTTCCGGCCTTCGGCAAGACCGAAAATAACACAAGCTCACGTTCGGCCCAGCCGTCTCCTAGCGACTCTATGGCCTGAAGTTGAGTAAGGTATAACTCATTGTCGGCCGTAGGCGAAAAAACTAATACAAGGCGATTTTGCCACTGGTAATCAGCTAGTGGATTCGTCGAGCTAAGCATAAAGCAAGGGAGTAGCAATATGAAAAGGGAATTCATATGCTGTAAACTGAGAGAGGGAGGAATAGTTTGAGGGTTTGGGTCGGTAGTCTGGAATCCGTAGTCAGAAGCTTAACCTACTGACTACGGACTCTCAACTACGAATTATTACTATCGATTTCGGCCGTATTGCTCATGGCTCGATACCCAATCAGAAGAAGAGATCGCGGAGGCCAGCGAAAGCTCTCCAGCGAGTACCGCTCCCGCGACGATTTCTGCAAATTTCTTAACGCCTCCATTGCCGTAGCAACCCAAGGTTTCAAGACATTCACGTTGCGTGGCGAGGCCTGTACCTCCTCCATAGGTCGCGACAATCAGCGATGGGATGGTAATCGAAATATATAAATCTAGATTTTCTCGTAATTCGGTATACATGATCCCAGCAGAGGATTCGGACACATTGGCCACATCTTGTCCCGTAGCGATAAAGATAGCGGTGATGGCGTTCGCAGAATGCAGACCATTGTTATTGGCGCCAGAAAGAATCGCTCCAACATTGGCTACTCCACTATGGAAACTCAAAGTCCGCGTATCCACTCGCATATGCTGCTGCAGTATATCATGGGTGATGACTGCTTCAGCGGTTACTCGCTTGCCACGAGTGTGCATGATGTTTACCTGAGAAGCTTTCTTATCTGTCGCAAGATTGGACTCTAGATAAAAATGCTCGATGCGGTGATCTTTATAATGATCGATGATCCAGCTACAAGCCGCAAAAGTAGCACGTCCAACCATATTTTGTCCTGCCGCATCACCAGTGGTATAGTTGAAGCGGAGGTAGGCAAATTTACTCGCAAGATAAGGATCAACGTAAATCAGTTTACCTACGCTAGTAGTGGACTCTGCCTGAGCAGCAATCTCTTTGAAGTTAGCTTGGACCCATTCGACAAATTTACGGGCGGCGCGAGCATCTTCCATCACAAACACTGGTGCGCGCTGCATCGCATCATCGAGGATCGTACACTTGACACCTCCACAAGCATTGAGCAATTTCATACCGCGATTGTAAGAAGCCACCAAAGTACCCTCTGTAGTCGCCATCGGAATGATATAGTCGCCCTGAGCATGTTCGCCATCAATCGTCAATGGTCCAGCAAAGCCCATAGGAATCTGTGCGACACCCGTAAAATGCTCACAATTGCCCGTAAGAATATGCGGATCAAAGGAATATTGCGTGCTATGATCTAGTTTTTTGCCAGTGATCTCCTCGACAAAATCCTGTCTGACCTTGATGATTTCTTCACTATAGTCGTCTTCGACGGAACGCGGAATGACGACGAGATTGTCTTTTTTGGCTTCGATAGAGCCATCGACTTTGAGTTTGAGTTTGCCAAAGGGCTTAGCGTCAAAGTGTACTTCTAGCGGATGCTTACCTAAGTCGAGCGGCGCCATTTTACCATGAATATCGACGATCGCTCTCAATGGAAAATCAATCGGGCTGCTTTTCGAAATTTCGCTAGGAAGGATCTCTTTTCCAGAAACGATCAGTTTCACCTCCTCTAAAGGAATATCTTGCCCATTGATGACGACTTTGCGCACACCCGTGATCGTGGCATCACTGAGGCGATTTTTTAGCGAAAACTTTACGCCTCCGTCTGTATTTTCGAGGCTTCCAAAAGTATACAGTTGTTTAAGAAGCAGGCTTGGTACTAACATAAAATCTCTAGGGGTTAATTATGGAGTAGTATTTTTCCTTAATAAGTTAAGTAAAAATACTACTCCATACCTCAATCCTTTTTGCTCCTGTGGAGAACGTTTAAAGAAGAAATGCCCTATATCAAATTCCAATGTCCAAAGATGAGCTAGCTCCTTAGCGATTCTACATTAGGTTTGGATATTAGACATTGGACCTCTCAAGGACGTTTATTCGTACTGAGCGCGTAGCATTTTCCAGTTACCACTCTGTGCATTGACGACTTCGCCAGTGGTTATATAGTGCTCCAATCCCATGAGGGTTTCGTCCAATTGTTTTTGGAATGAGCCGCGCATCAAACTGGTCATAAAGGCAGGTTTAGCACGAAACTGGAACTCGTAAGAAGCCGTGCAAGTACCATCTCCATTATCTCTTACCTTGTAGAACGCTTGGGAGTTATCAGTATCCATCGGCAGTTTACCCGCTTCGATGACCGCATTTTGCATGACCATATTTGTTTGATCGATAGAGAGAATCTTTTCATGGGCAAAACGACTTCCAGATTCGTTGAAATGACATTTGCGTTCGGCCCCTACTTCCCCTTGAAGAGAACCGTTCTGATAATCAGAAGTATAAATAAAAGGCGAAAAATTGGAGATGCGACCGTAGTCCAACACCATGGTTTCCCAAACCTTAGCAGCGGGTGCCTTGATGACACGCTCGGCCACAATGGTGATATACTTTTTGCTCATACGCTCCTGTGCTTGGACTGATTGAGCAAAAAAACTGAAGCCAAAGGCCAAAAGGCTGAACGCTAAAATTGATTGTAAATAAGTCATGATAAGTCGATTTTAAATGTTAATCGACTCTTTGATGCAGGGAGAGTGGGAGGTGTTACAAAAAGTGCCTCATCAAATCCTCATTTTCGATAATCTCTGAGATAATGGTCTCTTTACCAAAGTCATTTTTGGTGGGATGGCTCCGAAATAGTTCCGTATATTTTTCATTGAAGGCTTCGGAGGCTTGGGCGTATTCGGCCTCTACATAAGTGCCGATTTTGTCTCGATGTTCAATGTTGAATTGGAGATTGTTTTTGTCTAGGGCACCCATTTTGGCAAGAGCTTTGGCTTTTTTGGGGCAGCGGCAAGGGTTGGCTTGATTGACAAGGCCGCACTTATTGTTCATATAATTATAGAGGTCTCTGCGAGAACGGTGCAGTTTGACTCTGAAATTTTGCGGGCTGATACCAAAGACTTCAGCTCCGAGCTTATGGTCGATCCCAAAACTATCGCCCAAGATATAAATCAACCTTTGCTCACGCGTCAAACACATCAACATACCGGACATACAACGGATTTGCATTTCGCGAGAGAGTTCTTCGTGCTCGATTTCTTCTTCGCGCGTAAGACTTTCATTGGGGACTTGGTCCAATTGCTCTCCATAAGCTTCAAAGCTCGTGAATTGGCGTTCCGCAACGCGGCGCTTGGATTGCAAAAACTCGTTGAAGACGATCCGATATAACCAAGTTCGAAAGGCGCTCTTAAAGTTGAACTGCGAGAGTTTGGTAATCACTTTGATCAAGACTTCCTGAGTCAGATCCAGCGCGTCATTGGGATCATGGGCCATCTTCCAAGCCACATTATAGATAAATGGCTGATGCAGCTTGATCAGTTGATCAAGGGCATTCCGATCTCCGGCTAATGCCAACTCCACCAACTTGCGGTTATCATCTTCTGAATATTGGAGGGATAAGGGATTTTTCATCATTGCGGTTTTTTGCTTTGATGCATCTCAGTGAGAGGTGTTACAAAACTATGAATACGCCCCAATCTCATGCTACTTTAGCGCGAACTACTCATCATCAGTTTGCGTACTGAGCTGCCTAATGAGTTCCTCTACACTAGCCTGTAATGACAAATATTCACGCTCAACATCTACAGGTAAGGGCATTTCTTCATTAGGGATTTTGTCCATATTAACCTTCTCATCTCCAGTAAATTTATACTCCTTGACTAGATGATAGATCAATTTAACATCCGCAAAATACTTCCGTATCTGCTTCACCTTACTAGAGGGCCCCTTATCAGAGTAAAAAAATGAGCCCTCTGTGCTGTAACAAAAAAACAGCTTCCCATCCTTCAAATAATAATCAGTGCCACTCCCACCATGATCTCCCCCACTCGCACTGCTAACTTTGACAAACTCTCCCCCTTCTGTCCAAGCTTCTATTGATTCATAGTATGCCTCAGATTCGTTATCATTTGAAAAGCTATACTTAGGCAATTCAGTCAATAAAGGCTGTAGGCGAGCGAATTCCTTACGGATGGCTGCAATTTGCGCCGCTCTGTCCGAGGGCACAAATTGCTTCTGAGAGGAAGTTTTGTCCACAACGGAGTGAATCAGACTGATCTCGCTATCAGCCTGTTGTTTTGCAGAGACTTGTTTTTCAGTTTCACCTGCGGTGGAACGCTCCCCTCCCTTTTCCGTTCCGCATGAAATAGCTAAAGAGAGTATCGCCAAAAGACAAACAGGGATACATTTTGTGATCAGTTTGATGGTCATTTTATTATGCTGGTATTTGAGCTACATAAATCAAGCAATCTCAGAGATCAAAATCGTGCCGATCTTCCTCACAGCATAACTTAGGTTAGACGAGACCATCAATTGTCTCAACCACCTCCAAATATTCCAACCAATGTTTGGCTTCCTCTCCCGTAAAATGTTCAATCTGATGCCTACAAGAAAAGCCACAAGCAGCTAGTTCGGTTCCAGCCTGGCGTTCGCGAATAGCGGGGAAAAGCTGAGACTCACCAATCTGCTCTGAGATCGCATAATGTTCCTTTTCATAGCCAAAGGAACCCGCCATACCACAACAACCAGCATCAATGATCTCCGTCTGTAAATCTGAAGCCGCAAAGATTTTTTGCAGCGCTTCCATGCCAAACAGTGCTTTTTGATGACAATGCCCATGCAGCAAGAGTTGCTGGGCTGCGGATTTGAATTGCAGTTGTATTCGCCCAGCTTCTTGCTCTCCAATGAGGAAGTTTTCAATCGGCTGTACGCCCTGATGGAGGCGTTCGCCAAGGGCGTGATCCAACAATAAATCGGGTAGATCATCTACCAAGGCAGATGCGCAACTAGGCTCACAAACCACTACGGGCACGCCCTCGCTCAGCCAATAATCGAGCGATTTCGCTGTTTTCTCGCCTTCTTGGGCCGCTTCACGCAGAAAGCCATGCGATATTTTAGGTCGTTGACAGCAGCCCACATCGGCGAGTTCAACTTGGTAGCCCAAAGCCGTCAAAAGATGATAAGCCGCTTGCCCAATTTGTGGCTCATGATAATTGAGATAGGTATCCGCAAATAAGGCGACTCTTGGGCCTGTCGTAGTAATGGTTTGCTGCGAAAACCAATCCGCAAAAGTCTCGGGCGCATAGGCTGGTAAACTTCGACGACGATCAAAACCCAGTAGCCGCGCCTGTAAGTGTTTGAATAGCTTCCCGCTCTGCAAAGAATTAAGCAGAGGGGCAAACTCTCCCGCAAATCGCTTGGCCATTTTCGCAGAATCGCGTATCATCCGATCCCGCAAACTCGGGCCATGTTCATCGTAATATTTTTGTCGCACCTCGCCCTTAAGGCGGGCCATATCTACATTGCTGGGGCATTCAGATTTGCAGGCTTTACAACTCAAACACAGATCCATCACCTCCTGTATCCGCTCACTCCCGAGACCTTCTTCCAACTGTCCGGACATCGCCAGCCGTAAAGCATTGGCCCGACCTCTCGTCGAATCTTCCTCTTTACGCGTCGCCTTGAAACTCGGACACATCGTCCCAGCCCCTAGTTTGCGGCATTCTCCCACCCCCGTACACATATGCACGGCATTGTCAAAGCTGCCTTCTTGCTGATAACGAAAGTGTGTTTTCGGACTTTCATCCTGATAAATAACACCGTAACGTAGGTTTTCACGCATGGGAGGTGCCTCCACGATTTTGCCAGGATTCATGCGGTTTCCGGGATCAAAAAGGGCCTTGATCTCACGAAACACGCCATAAAGCCTCTCTCCAAAGTACTCCCGATTAAAGGGACTCCGCACCAAACCATCGCCATGCTCGCCACTCCAAGAACCTCCATAATGCTGTACTAATGCAAAAGTTTCCTTCGCAATCGCCTCAAAACGATCAATATCCACGGCCTGCCGCAAATCCAAAATCGGTCGCACATGAATCACGCCCACACTAGCATGCGCATACATCGCGGCTTCGGTCTGATGTTTTTTACAGACCGCCAAGACTTTGTCGATATACTCTGGTAGCACCTCAGTCGGGATACCCGCATCTTCGATGAACGCTAAAGGTTTTTTATCGCCTTTGATGCCCAACATGAGGCCAAGACCCTTTTTACGAATCAGCCAAACATCCTCATATTCAGGGCCTTCTTCAAAAAACGGATAAGCATAACCGATCTCTTTTGCTTGTAGTGCCGCGATCATCTCTAGCGGGCGTTGCCGAACGTCAGACTGCTCATCGCTATAAAATTCGACGATCAAAATTGCTGCTGGCTCACCTTCGATAAAGTGGCAAGCACGTTGGGTAGTGAGATTTTCTCGGCTGAGCCGAACGACGGTATCATCCAGTATTTCGATCGCCGCCGGGCGGAACGCTAAGATCGGCGTCACCGACTGGATCGCCTCCATCAGATCAGCATAATGCACCACACAAACCGATTTGTAGCGCGGCAACGGTACTAGATTGAGTTTTAGTTCTAGCGTAGTCGCTAAGGTTCCCTCGCTACCCGTGATTAGTTTGGCGAGATTCCAGTCGTCAGTATCGATAAATTCATCCAGATTGTAACCGCCGACCCGACGCATCACTTTGGGGAAGCGTGCTTTGATTTCATCTTGATGCTGGTGGATGCGTTCGGCGAAGCCGCGGTATATATCTCCCTCTCTATCGGCCTGCTCAGATTTGGCTTGATAGTCCTCTGGGCTGAGGTTTTGCAAGTGCATTTCAGTAGCATCCGCTAGCACTACTTTGGCTTCCAGCACATGATCGACAGTCTTACCATAAAGGATGCTCTTGGTACCAGAGCTATTATTACCGACCATCCCCCCCACATTGGCGCGACTAGAAGTAGCCGGATCTGGCGCAAAATGTAAACCATAAGGTGCGAGATAGGCATTGAGTTCATCTCTGACGAGGCCCGGTTGTACGCGTACCCATTGCTCTTCAACATTGAGTTCGAGGACTTGATTGAGGTGTTTGGAAAAGTCCAATACCACAGATCGTCCGACCGTTTGACCTGCAAGACTGGTACCGCCACCTCTCGGTAAAATACTGACTTGATGGGCCGCTGCTATTTGGATCGCTGCGCGAACGTCTGATTCATCCAATGGACAAACTACCGCTAGTGGCATGATCTGATACACACTGGCATCGGTGCTATAGAGCCCAAGGCTGGTATCATCCGTGAGGACTTCGCCTCGGATCGATTGGTGGAGGGATTGCTGGAGAGGAAGCATTTTTGAAAAAAATTGATGGACTTGACCACAACGAATCAGGTGAGTTTTTCCTCCCCCTGCCCCCTCCAAAGGGGGATATCCCCCTTTGGAGGGGGCAGGGGGA
>JBGCFA010000106.1:0-2768 GCA_045106675.1 Bacteroidia bacterium | reverse complement strand
GAGCGGGCTTTTGGATTTGACACGTCCCAAGACGATGGCGCTTTCGGTTAATACCGCGAAAAAATATTTTGGTGATGAAGAAGCAGTTGGCCAACAACTCCAAATTGACAATCAATTTGGCCGAGCGTTCTACGAAGTAGTGGCTGTTTATGAAGAGATGCCCGAAAACTCAGATTTTCGCTATGATGTGCTTTTTTCACATGCAACGCTCGCAGTGCCTGAATTTCGAGCCAACAATGATTGGGCAGACCCCCGCCAATTTGGCTATAACAACGCTTATCTTTTCTTCGAATTGGATGAGGCAACTCAAGTCGCAAGTTTAGAAAAGGAGTTTGACGCATGGGTCGCAAAAGGGCAGCCAGACGCCAAAAAAGAATTGAAATTGCAGGCCTTGACCAATGTCCATTTAGGGCGTTCGCTCAGCGAGATTTATCCTACTTTGGGCGATAGGAGTTGGGTGCTCTTCTTGACGATTGCTGCTTTCCTGCTACTCGCCATTGCTTGGATCAACTATATCAACCTCTCTACAGCACAAGCCAGTGAAAGAGCGAGAGAAGTGGGCATTCACAAAGTTTTAGGGGCGGAGCGCCGTCAACTCGTCCTGCAATATTTAGCCGAAACCAGTATTCTGACGGCCTTAGCGACGATTTTTGCCTTGATCTTGGTACCTCTCTTTCAACCATTATTCAATCGCTTAGTGGATCTACCTTTGAGTCTAAGCGTGTTTGGCGGCACGATTTATCCCTTGATTGCCTTGCTAGTGGTCATATTAGGTGCCTTGCTATCGGGTGGATATGTGGCTTTGGTACTGACAAGCTTTAGACCAGTGCAAATCTTGCAAGGACGATTCAAGATGTCGCGTAGGAGTTTGTGGCTGCGTAAGGGATTAGTCGTTGGGCAGTTTACGATTGCAATTGCTTTTATCGCGAGTACGGTGATCTTATTTCAGCAATTGAAATTTATCCAAGACAAAGACCTAGGCGTTGCGCTAGAGCAAAGAATCGCTATTAGAGGACCATTTGTAAAAGGAGAAGACTTTGAGGTCCAGAAACAGAGTTTTCGAAATGAAGTCGAGAAACTCAGCTTTGTCCAATCCTTTTCTGGCTCTGCTGCTATTCCAGGTAGATATTTCAATTTTTCTTCTACCAATTTGAGACGCCTCAACCAAGAAGCTGATGAAAACGAAGAAGGCTATGGTTTTATCTTCATTGATGAAAATTACCTTGATACCTACGAAATCAATCTCGCCAATGGCCGCAAATTCAAGGCTCAAGAAGCGATAAGTGGTTGGGATTCCAAGAAAGTCATCCTCAACGAAAAAGCGCGAGAGCAGCTAGGTTTTGCCACCAATGCAGATGCAATCGGAGCGCTTTTACATTCCTTCGATGAGGAACGCGAAGTGGTAGGCGTCGTGGCTAACTACAATCATCTGTCCCTACGTTTTGAGGCAGGAGCCATTGTTTTCTTGCCCAGTCGCAACAGTGGCTTCTTTACAATAAAGCTTAATCAACAAGACTTAACCAGCAAACTGACCACCCTCGAAGGCATCTACCAAACTACTTTTCCCGGCAACCCATTTCAGTATGAGTTTTTGGACGAAAGCTTTGGTCGCCTTTATGCTGATGAGCAACGTTCTGGTCGTTTGTTTTTTACTGCGGCTAGCCTAACGATTTTGATCTCTGCCTTGGGCTTACTTGGTCTAGTTGCTTTTGTCGCACGACAACGCACCAAGGAAATCGGTATCCGCAAAGTGCTCGGTGCGAGTGTCAGTCAGATCGTCAATCTATTGTTCAAAGATTTTGTGCCCTTGATCATGATCGCCCTCTTGATCGCGGCTCCCCTTGCGTGGTGGCTGATGAGTGAGTGGCTGCAAAACTTTGCCTATCAAATCAATATTCAATGGTGGTTTTTCGCCTTAGCAGGTCTTTTGGCGCTCACGATTGCCTTCATTACTGTCAGTATTCAAAGCCTACAAGTGGCTTTGGCCAATCCTATCGAAAGTTTAAGAAACGAATAATATAGCCTCACCATGATCCAAAACTATTTCAAAATCGCATGGCGAAATCTGCTCAAAAATCGTGGATTTTCCCTCATCAATATTGCCGGACTCGGTATTGGCGTTGCCGCTTGTATCCTGATTACTCTTTTTGTGCAACATGAAACAAGTTATGATAAGGATATCCCCAATGACAAAATATTGTACCGTCTGGTTGGGGTATTTGCCTTCGATGGGAAAATACAGCGAGGGGTACATTTCTCTGCAAACACGGCTTCTACCTTAGAGTTTGATTTTCCTGAAGTCCTCGAATCGGGACGATTGATGGACAATCCTTTATTTCCAAGAGCAGGTAGCAATGATATCCGCATCGAAGGAGAGCTCATGCAAATCCATGAAGAAGGCTTCACCTATGCTGATCAAAGTATGTTGGATATGTTGGGACTCTCCATGGTAGCAGGTGATCCAAATTCTGCATTGAGTCAACCCAATACCATCGTCATCTCTGAGCGTAAGGCTAAAAAATTATTCAATGGTCAAGACGCAATGGGCAAGACCATATATTTCAATGGAGAAGATGATATCCCGTACAAAATTGCTGGGATAATGGAAAATATACCTACTAATTCTCACTTAGAGGAGTATGACTTTTTGATCACCTTAAGTGGGGTAGAGTTCGGCGAAGGCGAACAAACAAGGTGGTTACAAAACAACTACTTTACTTATTTGGAGCTGACTGAAGGAGTGGATATACCTGCTCTTGAAAAGAAAT
>JBGCFA010000105.1:0-21320 GCA_045106675.1 Bacteroidia bacterium | reverse complement strand
CTCTTCAAACCACAGTTTGGGCCTAACCTACTGGGCCCTGACTATGCATTGATCGCTCGGGTACGCAACCAATACCGGATGCAGTTTATGATCAAGATCGGTCGTAAAGTCTCTGCCGCAAAGTTGCGCGAAGCGCTGCATAAACTCATCACACTCTACTATAAGCAAGCACCGCAAAAGACGCTCAGGATCATTGTAGACATTGATCCGATGTAAAGGCGGGAAGCGAAGATGTTCTTTTAGTTTTAAGTAGCAGTGCTCCGGAGCGCCGTCGAAGGATTTCTAAGTTATTTGCCTGCTTTGCAGAACGATTTTCACCCTCTGTAGCGATGTATTGCATACATCGCCTCCTTTTCAAGGCGTATGCAATACGCCCCTACTGAGAAATCGTTCTGCGAAGCAGGGAGAATTTAGAGCGATTAGGGAATTTGAGATTTCTCCTTTCCCTTTGGGTGTGAAAGTCTGAGATTTCTCCTCGCCCGATAGTTATCGGGCTCGTTCGAAAGCGTGCAAGCACGCGCTAAAATTTATATCTTCCCTCCATGAAAACCTCCGTCATCAAACGCAATTACGATGCGATCCAGAAAAAAACAGGGATCGACTTCGAACAATATAAAGAAGAAAGCTGGGGAGAAACCATCGCCAATTTGGTCTTCTTTCCGCAATATGCCATCTCCAATATCCTCAAGGGACCGGGTGTCATGCTACTGTTGGTTATTGTCATAGCCATTGTTTGCATGTTTACAGAGCATCGTACTTTTGGAGTCTTTTTCTTGATTTTTGGGATTGTATTTGGGATTGTCAATGGCTTCTATCTGGGTTGTATCTGGTTTATTCGTTCCTTCACCCAAGACCTTGGTGGCTTGCTCAACCTTACCGTCCAAAAGTCTAGTGCTATAATCACCAGCTTCAACGATCCTGAGCAAAAATCCGCCTATAAAGCCAGTCTAATAGATGTCGTCAGGGGAGTAGTATTTTCGATGATCCTACCTGAGGTCAATAAAGTGATAGGCAAAAAAGTGCCCTTCATCGGAGGAGTGATCGCATGGATTTCGGGCAAGGCCATCGGTAAAATGGCAGATAGCCTAGAAGGACGCATCCAGGAGACAGGTGAAGAAAAAGAAATTTCGGCCTTAGCCGCACCAGCCCAGCAATTGGGCGTTTTGAAAAAAGTGGAGCAAACCACTGATAAAGTAGCCGATACTACAGCTACGATCGCAGCCTTTCCTTTCAAGCTACTTTTAGGGATTTTTGGTGCGATTTGGCTAATCATCATTGCAATATTGTATTGGACGATGTTTTAACAAAAACGGCCCTACCGAAGTAGGACCGTTCATATTACGCAAGCTTATAAGCCGGATTCTGTTCGTTCCGCAAAGCGGAACGCCTCCATCATTTATCTAGGCTGTCAATCGCTCGACAGCTCGAGCAGCCTACCCTCCGAACTCGGACGGGTCGCCCTTATCCTGCCGAAGCAGGAACGCCGGTTTATTTGGCCTTTCAACTCCTGAGGTTTACCTAGCTACCGATATCACTACCGATACTGGTGGGCTCTTACCCCACCCTTTCAGCTTTTCCCCCTGCATACACAGGAGGTAGTCTACTCTCTGTTGCACTTGCTGTTCTCCAGTCCCGATAAATCGGGACGGAGCCCTTCCCGTTAAGAAGCAGAATACCCTATGTTGTCCGGACTTTCCTCATCCCGATAAATCGAGATGCGATGAAGCGGCTTGCGAATTTCGTTGATTTCAGTTTCAATTAGATTCTAGCATACGAAAGTACTAGCTAATCCGTTAACTATTCAAACTACTGCACGTATATAAAAAGAATTTTAGCTCTTCTTAGATTTTGATGTACAATAAATACGGCCCTGCTTCTGGTAGGGCTGTTTTTTTTATCGAATCGGAAGAAAATCAACCCCAGTACGATCAAACTGGACCGTCGGAAATGGTATTCGGACAAGATTAACCGTCTGAAATAAGGTTCGTAAGAAGGGCGACTCTACCTCAATATTGGCCAAATCGATGTCCAAACTAAGATAGTACTGTCGATATTCACGCGTTTTCCAAGTCTGGAGAGGATCTTGATCAAGGCGATATTGTCCGATCAAACCTTCGCCACCATAACCTACTGCAAGATTGAGCCAACGAGGGTAGATGTCTTTAAAATTGCCTTCTGGCAAAAAACTATGTACCCTGACGCTCATCCACATCACCATGCCATTATAGTCTTTGAGGATATACTCTGGTAAGTTACTACCGAGTACATTGGCATATCGAGGGTCCCCTGCATAGGAGGATGGCAGGTAGCTATACTTGATCTGAAGTCTATTTTCGTCCCAAAGTAGTTGGTTTGTTACTAACAGAGAACTCCCTAAGAAATTGGCGCCTACATCAGACCAAGAAAAACCCCAACTTTCACCGAAGCCATCTAAAATCTCGATGCTATTCATCATCATAAAACCCGAAAGGCCCGAGATGATGAGCGCTTTTTTCTTTGGCATACCAGTCCAACGATAGATACCATAAATCCATCGACTACTGGTATAACCTCCGAGCATATGCCCGGTTTTATCCATTTGTTTCCACTCGTGAGAGTCATCAAAAAAGTGAAAAGCGCTAAGATCTTCTTGTGAATACCAGGCTGCTCCCATCAGACCAACAGAAAGGGCATAACCTCCCCCAACAATGCCAGTGCTCCATTTTTGACGCTTGGGATGAGCGTTCGGCGAAGCCTCCCAAAAAGAGAGTCGCAATGAATCCTGGGCATAAGTGCTAGGCAGGAAAAACAATAAACAGAAAAAAGAGAGCACAAAAGATTTAGTCAACATAAAGAATAGTTGGTTTGTCTAGATCAAATGTGTGTAGAATCCTCTAATGAGATGTGTGTGTGCTTTATTTAGGATCAGTAATGCGAATTACTGCTCTCTTACCAGCCGCGAGATGGTCTGCAATAATCGGGTAAACCTTTTTGTAAGCAGCAGTGCTGGACCAGATATTTCTTTTTTCCTCTACTTTGTTTTCCATCTGAGGGTCAGCCTGCAAACCGACAAGAACACAGCCATCGGTATGAGCATCATGGTTACCAATATGAATGAGCACATATTCAAAATTGGGGATGTCTCTAATCCAAAGCATGCCTTTGTGTAGATCTGGAAATTTATGCCAGTAAGCGGCATGTTTCCCGCCTACGGTACGGAGAGTGATATTATAGGTCCCAGCGGGAATACGAGTATCTTTTTTGACTTTGACTTCGCGATATTCGTCTTCGAGGGTTACAGCAAGCTGCTCACCATCAATAAACATTTTGCCCAAAGTATCATGCTTACCGGAGCTATAACGCACCACATCAACAACCATCAGTGCCGTATCATTGGTATCGACTGCTACATTGGTTGCAACAGCTGTAGGGGCAGGCACAGGTTTATTGGGTTTGAATAAGCCGGGTCGCATCATAAAACCGCGACTATTTTGTTCTGCACTGGCAGTCCCACCTCCATTAGCAATTACCTTGCGAGGTTCATCTGACATTAATGGTAGATCATCTAGGATATGATCCATCGGTCCTTTGGGAGCAGATTCCTCCTCAGATAGGCCGATTATTTTTTTCAATTTATCTAGCATGCGGCGAGGCGTTTGGTACAATTATAAGGAATCTCAGTTAATTGCTAAACTTTTGACTCCTTCAACGTGATTAACATCTTCGGTATAGCGAATCACCGCAGGCTGACCAGTAGCCAGATGATTAGCGATTTTGGGATAAACGCGTTTATATGCGGACCGACTACCGACGATCATTCGTTTTTCTTCGATTTTGTTTTCTTTGTTACGGTCTGGCTCTAATCCGACCAAGAGGCAGCCTGAAGTATCTTTATCAGTATTGCCGACATGGATTAAGATAAATTCGAACTGAGGCACCTCTCTCACCCAAAGCATACCGATGTGGAAAGATTTGAAATCTCTCGCGTTGGTATAGCGATTATGGAAACCTCCAACAGTTCGTAGACTCAGTTTATATTTACCAGCAGGTATACAAGTCTCGTGCTTGACTTTAGTCTCACGTTTCTCATCCTCTAAGGTATAAGCCACAAACTCTCCGTCGATATAAAGTTTGCCTAGTGTGTCATGCTTACCAAAGCTATAACGTACGACATCTATCACCATCCATTTGGGCTGGGCGGGAACAGGTTTTGGTTTGGTGGCTTTGTTGACGAGGCCGGGACGAAGCATAAAGCCCCGAGTCTTAGTTTTACCTTTGCGACCTTCTTTTTCGGCTTTGTAAGCTTCTAATGCTTCCATTTCTGCTTGATGATCCAAAAGGTCGTCTGGATCTTCATTCATCAAAGGCAGGTCGGCTAAAATAGGGGCATCTTTGGGGCCAAGTACTTCTTTGGGACCAAAAAAACGGCTAAAAGGACTTTTCATTTCGTTAGGCTGTTTGTATGCGGAATATAGACATTTAAAATATTACTTTTGCCTTTCGAACCTCTTTTAGTATGGCAAAACGTATCAATATTTCATCTGGTGTAAGTTGGGAATCAGAAGTAGGTTATTCGAGAGCAGTCCGTGTCGGTAATATCATCGAAGTTGCGGGCACGACTGCTGTAGATGATTCGAACATCATGTTTCCTCATGATCCTTACAACCAAGCTCAATATATCTTGCTTAAGATAGAGCAAGCCCTCATCGATGCCGGAGCCAGTATGGCTGATGTCGTAAGGACTCGTATATACCTAACCGATATGGAGTATTTCAATGCGGTCGCCAAAGCACATAAAGAAGTATTTGCCAATATCAGGCCAGCTTCAAGCATGATTGAGGTCTATTCGCTCGTCAAAGAAGGATTAGTAGTCGAAATAGAAGCTACCGCCATTTTATCTGAATAATCATGCATCTCAACGTCGAAATCAAAGCCCGTACTCAAGATAGAGCCGCTATAGAGGCTTATTTAACTGCCCACAAGGCTGACTACAGAGGAGTTGATCAACAAATAGACAGCTACTTTAGCGTTCCCGCAGGGAGATTAAAACTGAGGGAAGGCAATATTGAAAATAGCCTCATCTTTTATAATCGTCCGGATCAAGCAGGTCCCAAAACCTCTGAAGTCCATCTTTATCATCCTCAAGCAACTCCTAAACTCAAAGCCGTACTCAGCGCTGCCTTAGGCAATTGGCAAGTGGTTAAAAAGGAGCGTGCTATCTACTTCATAGACAATGTCAAATTTCACCTAGATAGCGTTGAGGGATTGGGAGAGTTTATCGAGATCGAAGCCATAGATGCTGATGGCTCCCTCGGAGAACGCCATATTCGATCGCAGTGCGAACATTACATCAAAGTATTCAAGATTGCAGCAGAAGATCTACTCGAACAATCTTACAGCGATCTACTAAAGTAACTTTTCGAACAAAGTCCATTAAAATATGTGAGGCCTAGAAACGTATTTTGTAAGGAGACACATAACATTAAGCCTTTACATGAAGTACCGCACGTTGATCTTTAGTCTTTTTTTGATTGCTACCTCTAGCTTGGTGGCCCAAGATTTTTTTGAAGGAAGTATTCACTTCAAAGTCCAGATGAGTGGCGCAGAAGCCGAGTTACTCGAACTCAATAAGCCCAATAGTGAGATGAATATGCACCTTCGCGGAGGTAGCTATATCGTCCAACTTTATGGCGGAGAGTACCCTAAGCAATTTATGTTCTTAGCTGACTCTAACTTTGAGTACAGTATCGACATGACCAATCAGCGAGCCTATCGCTTTTCACCCCATTCGGATATCAATCGTAGTACCCATCAGGTTGAAAAGAAAAAAGAGTATATCGCTCAAGCCACAGGCAAAACTGATACTATCAGCGGAGTAGAATGCCAAGAATTCAAACTGATCAAGGAAAGCGTAGTGTTTTTTTACTATGTCAACGATGATATCAAAGTTGATTTAGCTGCCTTTCCGCAGCCTTGCCGAGCCAAAGCAGCCTTTTTGGTCGATGGCTTGGATGGTAGAATCCCTCTCAAAACAATCCGAAAAACGAAAGAGATAACCGTAGTCACCATTGCCGACAAAGTGCAAAGACGAGAGTTTGATGAAGAGCAGTTTCTCATCCCAGCAGACTTTGAGATAAAAATGCGAGACTATCGATATTGAATCTTGAATATCGAAGGAGTTGCTTACTTTTGTATTCACTTCAAAATTGGCAACTTATTGTTCGACATTCATTATTCTCATGGCTGCGCATAACGATTTAGGTAAAAAGGGAGAAGATATCGCTGCAGGCTTTTTAGAAGCCAAAGGTTATAATATCATGGACCGCAATTATCGCTACGAAAAGGGGGAAATTGATATTGTAGCGCTTCGCCTAACGCCAGCAGAAGTAGTTTTTGTTGAGGTCAAAACTCGCTCAAAAACGGATGAAGCCACTCCGCCTGAAGAAGCCGTGAGTTCTGCGAAGCAAAAGGCCCTTTTCAAAGTCGCAGACTCCTATCTATACGAAAAACAGCTCACCTCCGTGCCTTCTCGCTTTGACATCATCGCCATCGGCATGGACAATCCTGAGCATCCGATGATCCATCACATAGAGGACGCCTTTCGGATGTTTGGCAATCTCTAGGATGGCTCTCTTATCTCCTGAGTCTGCTTCGCAGAACGCTTAGTTAGTAAGTTTGGTGTACGGATTAGCAAAGCCTATATTTGCCACCCCCAATTGACATTTATGAATCAAGATCAAATCAAAGGACTCCGTCTACGCGTGAAAACGCTGGGAGACTATCTTTGACGTGGCTCAAAAAATAGCCCTAATAGAAGAAAAAGAAGCCATCACCGTACAGCCTGACTTTTGGGACCACCCAAAAGCTGCCCAAAAAGTACTCCAAGAAGTAGCCGCACTCAAAGTCTGGACAGATGCTTATACGTCTGCTCAAGAGAAAGTCGGAGAGGTCGAGGTATTGGCCGAGTTTGCAGCTGAAGGCGAAGTCGAGGAGACTGAAGTGGAAGCTGCTTTCAAGACGGCACTAGTGGCTATCGAAGAATTAGAATTTAAAAAGATGCTCAATCGAGATGAAGATCGTCTCAATTGTGTGTTGGAAATCAACTCAGGTGCTGGAGGAGTAGAAGCCCAAGATTGGGTCGAAATGCTCAAGCGGATGTACACCATGTACGCTGATAAAAATGGCTTCAAATGGGCCTTGATAGATGAGGTCGTGGGAGAAACCGCTGGCCTCAAAAGTACCGAAATCGAAATCCTCGGAGATTTTGCCTATGGCTATCTCAAGGGCGAAAAAGGCGTTCACCGCATGGTGCGTATTTCTCCTTTCAATGCCCAAGGCAAACGACAAACTACCTTTGCCTCTGTCGATGTCCGTCCCATGGTCGATGATACCATAGAGATCGAAATCAAAGCAGACGAGATTGATGTCCAAACCACTCATGCATCTGGCAAAGGAGGACAAAATGTCAACAAAGTTGAAACTGCTGTCCGTATCAAGCATATAGAAACGGGTATCACCGTTTTTACGCAAACGGAACGTAGTCAGCTCCGCAACAAAGAAAAGGCGATGCAACTCCTCAAATCCAAACTTTATCAGTTGGAGCTAGAAAAGAAAAATGCAGAACGTGATGATGCAGAATCTGAAAAAATGAACATTGAGTGGGGTTCTCAAATTCGCAACTATGTATTCAATCCTTATAAGCAGGTAAAAGACGTCCGTACGGAGCTAAAAAGCACGAATCTCCAAGATGTGATGGACGGAGAGCTCGGCGAATTTATCAAAACCTTCTTGATGATGGGTTCTAAATAATCGACGGTAATGCAACCTTGAGAGCGCAAGTCTGGTCTATTCTGGCATAACAACTCAAACAACACAGTCAGATGAAGTACCTTATTTTAACACTCAGTTTTGTCGCCGCGATTTTCACTTTTACCGCCTGCGAACCTGTCGATCTCAACAGCCAAGTTGATTATTACATTAGTTTTAGTGAATCGGATAAAGTCGATCAACTAGCGTTTAGTTTTTCGGGAGCAAGAGCTCATCAAGTCAATACCGATGGTAGTGAAAGCTTTCGCACGGTTTATCTAGACGATAAGCCTATCGCCATCAAATTTGGCGAACCACAAGAGGCTATTTCCTTAGGCAGCTCAGACATTGAGCCGAGTGAAGTCAAAGCCTTTGATTTATTCTGGGGGAGCTTGAGTGCCAAACTCAACAATGAACCGCTCGAATTAAATTTTAGCGACTTGACGACAGCTCAAGTGGAAATTCCGTTTTCAACCGCAGAAGACAAAACAGTCACTTTTGTAGTCGATCTCGATGCCTCATTGGTCAAACAGGCGGATGGTAATTACAAATTCGAACCTGTAATTGAAATCGTGGTCGAATAATCTTCAACCCAATCTTAAAATAAATTGAGGCTGCCCCAGCTTATGGGGCAGCCTCTTTGCTTTTGTTGATAATCAGAGATTTTATCGTTCGATCAGCAGACGCTTGCTTTGTGTACGGACGCCATCATTAATGACGACAAAGTAGGCTCCTGCAGCTAAGTTAGATATGTTTAACTCATACTGATTTTCACCAACTTGTCCATCAAACTGCTGCTTGAGTACGGCCTGTCCCATCGCATTCATGACATTGACCTGCACCATAGTAGCTTCTTTTTGCTTGAAGCGAAGGCTAACAAGACTATTGGCTGGATTAGGCGCAAGGCTCAGCTCATGGGAGATTGGAGTACTCGAAGTACGTAGTCCCTGAGTGGCAATACGGCTTCCACAACTGCCTTCATAGATCTTGACGTTACGGAAATAGGAATTACCCGTAGAGCTTGCATCATCATCACAAACAAAGAAGAGACGATCAAAGGCCCCTGTGTAGGAAGCACCAAGCGGAATGGTATAGCTCTTCCATGCAGTACCACTATAATCGTCATAGGAAGTGATTCCCCAGTTTTGCGAACCATAGACTTTGAAAGTCAGATTAGAACTGATACTATTATCGTTATCGAAACCGATACCGTGAATCTCTCCCTCATCGGTGCTACGGAAATCAAATTCAATGACCGTATTTGCAGTAACAGTATAATTGAGAGAAATAGATTTCCATGCATTGTTTTGGATCACAAGCGTCGCGCCGCCATCCTGTACACTAGAGGTACCATTGTCTTGGCTTCCACCATAAGAGTTGATCGTATTACTACTGAAGTCAATTGCTGGACAGTCTCCACCGCCGCCGCCACCTAGGCAGAAGTTGGTTGTTTCGGAGCTACCAAAGCTTCCTCCACTCGCTACGGTCGAACCATCAGCAGTGACACTATAATTACCGTTGCCATAGGCACAGCAGATTCCATCTCCATAGCTGTCATTGATAGTGAAGTCATAGCAGCCATCATCTAGACATACCGTTTCTGAAACAGTAGAACCACTGCCGCTATATCCGCTACCGCTGGCAACAGTTGCCCCTCCGCCATCTGTAATCGACCAAGAAGTCTCGGCAGGATAGTTGTCAAGGGTAATAGAAATCGTTACGTCTGTACAACCTCCGCCGCCGCCGCCGGTATTGTCAGATAAACCGAGTGCATCAATGCAAATATCGCCTTGCCAACTCGATGCTGTATTAGCGTTGAAACGTAAGCGTACTTCACTCTGTCCGGCATAACTACTGAGGTCAACAGTTTCACTAATCCAGGCGCTTCCTTGGCTACCAGATTGGCTCCATACGTTGGTCCAACTACTACCATCAGTACTTGCTTGAAGAGCGACATTTCCTACAGCATTGCCAAGCATATGGTACTGAAAACTGAACTCTGGACTAGTGAGTCCACTTAGATCAAAACAAGGTCCATTGAAGATGGTATTTTTACTAGGATAGTTTGGACTAGAGGCCTCGACATACATATAAAAACTACCATCAGTAGCGCTTGAGGGACCAGTGCTGCCGGAAGGAGTTCCACCAGAACGACGCGTCCAGTCAAAATCATCTGCATTACTCTGGCTCCAGCTACCTGTGCCAGACTCAAAGCTTTCACTGTATGGGAAACTACTCACGGTCGCAGCACAGCTGTTCCCGCCACCACCACCGCCACTACAGGCAGTTGAAGCAGCAAGGCTGCCACGGCGAGGACTGTTGGCCATCACTGCTTGCATTCGGTCCTTTTGATTTTGAGTAAAGATGTTCATGCAGTTGTCTTGGCTGTAGTCCATATAGTTTTCGACCATGTCCGCATTTCCATCACAAGTAGTAGTATTAGGACAACCACTTGATGGTCCTTGCTGAGTAGGCGTATCATTACAAAAATCGTTTCCACAATTGCTATCGCCCCAGATATGGCGTAGTCCAAAGAAATGCCCCAATTCGTGCGTTAGCGTACGACCCGCGTTGAAGATTCCACCACTGGGATTAGGATTGGCAGTTGACCCTACAGAATTGGTCAGTACAACTACCCCATCAGTACTAGCCGCACCTCCATTGGTACTCAATCCTCCCAAACCAGAAGAACTTGGAAACTGAGCATAGCCCAAGAGCCCACAATTGAGATCCATCAACCAGATGTTGAGGTAATCATTGGGATTCCATTGTGATTGGGGCTTGATCGTATTGTCTATATAAGATCTGTCAATGCCACCATTTGAAAGACATACTCCATATGGAGGAGCAGACCAGCCTTGGCTGCTACGGTTGATTCGATTGATACCCGCTTCTGCCATGTTGTTACCATTGGGATCAACGGTGGCCATACAAAACTCAAGTTCTGAGTCAGCCCCACGCGGATCACTATTATCACCGGAAGTCCCTATGATCTTCCGAAAGTCATTATTTAGCTGTGTCAGCTGGGCATTGATCAATGCAGCTGAAATATTGTCGCCGGAGCCTACCCCTGTTCCATTGTGGATGATGTGAAATACTACCGGAATTGTGGTGACCGCTCTAGTCGAATTGTTCTGAGCTTGATAGGCCCGAATACGCGGGGCCAACCATTCTTCAAAATCGTCAAGCGTCCCCATCTCAGGAAACTTCTCGCGGAGTTCTAGATCCGCCTCCATAGTCTGGCAATTGCGATAAGATTGAGCAAAAGAAAATTGGAAGCCGAAGCAACAGGCTAGAAAGAAAAGTAAATAGCGTCTAGAGTTGTTCATAGATTGAAGGTTAAGTTTTAGACAAATAAATATCTGGTCCGCGAAAAAGTCGGGACGAATAAACTAAATAGGATCCTGAAGGACCATAGAAGTCCAAAGGGGAATTTACGTACTAAATGTGGCTGGATAGCGTTAAAACGCCAGTTTAGTTCTTAGTGTAAAAACATTAAGTGTGTATGCAAGAGTGAACAAAAATAGGAATCTCGAAAACCAATAGTGAACTATTATAAACTTATATTAATGAAAAATGTGTAAGAGTACAATTTCTTTTTCGGAGAAGTATTTCTTGCAGGGTAAATTTTTCTACTGATGAGCAATTCGCCTTTCAAATTAGTCTAAACAAATTCTCTACTTACCAATCCAAACGTTCACAAAGCCGATGGTTTGAGTTATGCCTTACTGCTTCGCAGAACGCTTATTCACTTATGTGAGCTTGTTTCAATTAAAGTCTAAGAGCATGTTTGGATTTTGGTGTTTCGAAGCAGAAGGATGGATTTTGGGGTTCTGCCAAGCCTCTTTTGGTGAAGAATAGCGAGCTATTCTGAATCAAAAAGGGGAAGTCAGGTTCCCGAAAGCCTTTTTTCTCGTCTAAAGGAAAAGTCCAAACATGCTCTAAAGAGCACTCGAATTTTTTGGCAAAAAACCCATCTCCCCCATTCAGCTAAGCGTTCCGCGAAGCGGTAGTACAAAAACTCGAGCATTTGAAGCTATGCGTTTGATAAAAAAAGCGTTCGCGACTTTGCCTCCAATCATTTTAAGCACTCTCGATGGATAATACCCGCCGTTTCTGGCCCGACCGAATTGATTTTGCCATAGGAATCACTTTCGTAGCCATAAATGTAGAGGGCTTCTTGATCCCACTCTGAGCGCGGGATGATATCGCCAATCAGATCGTTAGCTAGTCCAAAGATCATTTTGTAGCATTCCGACATCTTTTCTCTTAGGGGAGGGATCTCCTGCGGAGGAACGTCAAAATCTTGACCCTCGCCGCTTCGATCCCAACATTGACGATTTCCGGCTACATTTTGGTTGTTACATTACCAATGCCAGTAAAAGGATAAACAAAGGAATCTCAAACAGGCGAATACGGAGTATTAAGACCTATTACCAATCCCCCAATATGCTTATTCCCTATTTATAATAAAATGAAGCTTAGGAGAAAAGGGTAGCAATCGATCTAAGAATCCGGTACAAAAAACTGCTCAATGGGACTAGCATGTTTGCCCCTTGGCTTAGTCCCAATCTGTTACGTCCAATCTGAATACTTATTTCGTACATGATCTAAAAACACCTTTTCGAGTAGCAAAGGAGTACTAACTTATGTACTCAATAATTAGCCTTAAAAAGTTCAATTTTCTCATTTAACCACTGGTTTTCCACCAGTGGACGAGTATTGGCTATCATTTTTTCGAGACTCTCTAGCTTACCGCTACGATCAAACTGCCATCGGCTCATTTTGTACAAAACACGACAAAAGTTTTTATAGGCCTTCTGATTTTGTTCAGCCAGCGTTTTGTCTCGTTGGAGATATTTTCGTAGTGCCAGTATTTTAAAAAAAAGAGATTCAGCTTCTCCTATTTCATAATATATTTTTAGGAGTAGAATGTCTGCCGAGAGTCTATAAAAAGTATCTAAAAAATCAACTTCCAGTAAATGTTTTTGGGCGATGGAAAACTTTTTTTGCACGAAGGCGAGGGTAGCCATGCTGTAATGCATGATAATATCTCGGTGGCTTTCTGGAAGTTTCTGGCTGTTTTGCCGGATAAAGTTCTCTGTCCAATCAAATTTTTTAAGCTTAATCGCCAGCGTAACCGCATTTTTGAAATTAGGCGGGGCAACAGACGGGTCGGAGAGCAGTAGATCCTGCTCTATCATATTTTCAAAAATAGAAAACATGAATTCTAGGTAATGAGACTTTCCCCTTTTGGATTGGATGGAACAAAAGTTAAGGGCAATATTATATAGGGCTCTGCATTCTGCTTTAGGGATTTTAGACGCTGTAGTCCCCAGATAGCGAACAAGCGAGCTAAAATTGTCTTCTTCTTCCGGCGCTTGGAGCATGACCAGCGCCAAATAGTGGGCATGTAAAAGGGGGAAATCTGTCCATTGATATTGTTGATACATGCGTATCGCTTCTTGAACAGAATTTAACTGAGTACGCTTTGCGAGGATATAATTTCTATTTGCAATGGGGACAGCCAATCTGAATTTTTCCAGTACGAAGTATTGGTCTAACTTTTCGTCAACCTCGGTGATACCGGCCTCAATAGAACGATTGTCGCGACTTAGCTTATAGTTCATCGATAAGAATGAAAACTGATATTCCCAGAGAGCAGCATCAGAATCGATTGCTTTTTGCTGAATCAACTGCTGTTGGCCATCTTTGATTAATCGAGGGATATAATGGTCCAGTTCGCGTTCGGAAAAAACCGAAAATCGGTTTAGGTAATCTCGCTGGAAAGAGTCCATTTTCCATTTTTCTAACATCAAAAATTCTGTTAGCAGTCGTAACAAATACTTGCTGAGGGTGTATAGTTTTTTCTCGTTAAAAGCTTGCTTTGGAAAGGCACTTTTGAAGATTTCTTTTTTTTTCACCCTTTCATCACTTAAATCAGGATATCTATCACGAAGCACCTCCCATAATTGCGTGGTTTCCTGATGGAGATTGTGATAAGGGGAATGAACAAAACGATCAAATCGTTGCCATTCTTCCTTATTGAGACAACGTAAAAATTGAATAATCTTACTACTCTTCATATCGCTGACTAATTGGGTCTAATTGGAAAAGGCAAATTGCGACTAATTTGATATAAACCTAACTGTACGACCACCAACTAGACATCTAATTCTCAAACATAATCACAATATAGTATACTGACTATCAGATTATTGATGATTTTAACAAAAAAAATAAACATCTAATACTACTTAAATTGTCTCATTTATTCTCCTTTATTCCCAGTATTTTTGGTTTTGTGGGTAATACCGAACAGCAATAATACAGCTGCGGGTATATTTTTCCGAACTAATATGCTTTTGTCTCTGACAGAAGAAATATCTGGGTTTAATGAATAAAATTAGGGTATGTTTTCTTTGCTTTCTACTTTATCTAACACCGACATTTAGCCAACATTCATCAAACGGTACGATGCTCGTCCGGTACGTCGGTGAAAAATCAGGCAGTTTTTCGTTGCTTGATTTTCAAAACGATGTTGACAGAGAAGCAATCTTACAAGACCGTCTTGTTCAGCAAGCTGAACCGGATTTTCCCTTTCAAATTTCTATTTTACCCAATGACCCACTACTCAACCAGCAATGGGGGATTGCAAACAACCTAGGGATCCCCTTTGCAGATATTGGTGCGTCTAAAGCTTGGGATATTCAAACCCATAGCAATGGTATAGCCGGAATCGTGGATACAGGTATAGATTACAGTCATCCGGATTTAGTAGACAATATCTGGCAAAACTTGGCAGAAGATGCCGACGGCGATGGCAAGGTCTTAGAACTTGTCAATGGAAAGTGGGTATTAGACCCCGGTGATCTCGATGGCATCGATGCCGATAACAATGGCTATATCGACGATCTGGTCGGCTGGGATTTTGTGAACAATGATAACAACCCATTTGACGACAACGGTCATGGCACCCATGTCGCAGGAATCTTGGGTGCTTCCGGCGATAATAATATTGGTATCACTGGTGTCTGCTGGTCAGTTCAGCTGATGGCCCTCAAAGCTTTTGACAATCGAGGCGCAGGTTCCCTTTCTACCATTTTAGCGGCATTGCAATACGCCCGTATGCAAGGTGTTAGTCTTACCAATAACAGTTGGGGGGGATTAAATTATAGTCAATTCCTATTAGAAGAAATCGAAGCAGCCAATCAGGCCGGACAACTCTTTATCGCTGCTGCTGGAAATCAGGGGTTGCGAAACCCGTACTGATCGGTCTATCCTGCGGCTTAGCCAGTAGACAATATACTCTCGGTCGGGGCCATTGATATACAAGCTCAAGTTGCCAGCTTTAGCAATACTTCGCCCCATGATGTCGATTTGATGGCGCCGGGTTGGTATATTTTTAGCACCCTGCCTAATGGACAATATGGCATGAAGACCGGCACCTCAATGGCTGCTCCTTTTGTTGCGGGTGCGGCCATGCTCCTCTTAGCGGCAGAGCCAGACCTAGGTCCTTCAGCAATTAGCAAACGTTTGATCAATACAGCTCGAACGGGACCAGATTTTTATGATAAATGTGTCAGTGGAGGCCAACTCAATCTGGAAGCCGCACTCAAGGGAAACCCAACTATCCCTAATTCATTGAAAGTGGATTTTTCTGGTCCTCCTAGCTCCTGTGCGGGAGCAGGAGTAAGCCTCACCAACAAGACCATTGTCGGGGGCAATCCCACCAGTATACAATACCAGTGGTGGATCGACAATCAACTGGTTAGTACAGACACTCATTTGGTCTGGCAGTTTGCGCAAAGTGGTTTTTATGGGATCAAACTGATTGCTAATGCAAACGGGATGACAGACTCCCTAGTACGTCCCATACAGGTAACGGCCGCCGCCTTTGCTGATCTGGGGCCTGACACCGCGATTTGTGCTTCGGCTTGGTTGCTGGAAACAGCAGACCCAGACATGAGCTATCTCTGGAAACGCCTCTATTGTGATGCCAATGCTCCCAATACCTATGACTACGGCATCCTAGATAGCATTCGAGTTAGCGAGCACAATGGTCAAACCGATGGGTTAAGTGCCTATTATATTCTGGCTGATGGCTTGAACAATATCCTCCAAATTCGTCAAGAGCCTCAGTTTGCACCTCCTGGAGCGGGGAACTATCAAGTATTAGGCTTCTATACAAGCTCAAGCACCCCCCCCAGCGGTTTACAAATCGGCAATGCGATAGGGGATATCGCTCCAAGTTCGAATGCTTGTAGCGGTATGAGTGCGCCTTTGGCGATTAGTGTAGGAGAAGAGAGTAATACTGATTGCCCCATTACATATGATTTCAGCACGCTGGATAGCATTCGAGTCAGTGAAAGCAACGGGCAAACGGAGGGCTTAAATGCCTATTACATCTTGACCGATCGCTTGAGCAACATCCTTCAGATTCGTCCGGAGCCTCTTTTTATGCCCCCTGGAGCGGGGAACTACAAAGTGTATGGCTTGTATACCAGCTTAGCCTCACCCCCCAATGGCTTGCAAATCGATAATGCCATTTTTGATGTTGATCTAAGTGCTGATGCTTGTGGTGGTATAAGCGCGCCGCTGGATATTAGCGTGGCAGAAGAGGAGATTATCGGCACTGGCCTCAAAGTCGTAATCCGTGAATCGGGAACGTATATTCTCGTGGCAACAGATGGTTGTGGCAACACTGCTTCAGATACCATACAAATTACACTAAATGAGGGATGCGTCTGGCCGGGTGATGTAAACGTTGATGGGCAAGTTAGCTTACTCGATTTTGTCTCTCTTGGACTGGCAGATGGACAAAATGGTCCTGCTAGACCCAATGCTTCCTCCATTTGGAACAGCCAGGTCGCAAATGATTGGGGTATATCCTTTGATATGATCAATCAACTTAGTCCAGGAGTGGATTTTAAACATGCCGATTGTGATGGCAATGGTGTGGTCGATCTGGCAATGGATGCAGAAGTGATTAAAACCAATCTCGGAGCCTTCCATGAGATTGAAGTTCCGGCAGATAATATGGGTGCTGAATTGAGAGTAGAGCATCAAAATACCATTTTCTCCTCTTTGGATACCGCGATTATCAATCTCAACTTTTATTTGGAGGGCCCCGGACAATCAGAACTAGAAGGAGTTTATGGTGTGCTATTTCAACTCAACTTTTCTGATCCCGTTGTCAAAGCCCCTGATTTCCAGTCAGATACTGCAGGCTGGATGTCTCCCGCACTAGAGATGAATGCTTTTTGGGATGGTAGCCAACAAACTCCGGGTATCCAAGGCTTGAGGGAGTATCGCAAAACTTCGGGCTTTGCTATGGTAAGCGACAATAAGGTGGCGCGTATGGGCAAAGGGGGTATCGGAGGCGGAGCCGTGATTGTGACGATTGACGACTTAGCGGATGATCCGAGTCTACTAGGTTTCTCAACCTTTACCATTTCGGTTGACAATCTGGTCATTGTCGATACGGCCGGACAGCTACAAAGCGTTACGTTAGCCTCAGAACTCAATACCATTACAGTTCAACTCAATTGGCCTATTGGCAATAATATTCTTCCTTTGGATTGGTTAGATATAGCAGTCCAACAAGTTGGTAAGGATGCCCAGCTGGACTGGCACGTAGCAGCGGAAGAAGGTATTCAATACTACATCCTTGAACGTTCAGTCGATGCCAAGGCCTTTAAACCCATTGCCCTACTACCAGCTAAACAAAATGGCCAAGCAGAGAATCGCTATCAATATCTTGATATGGATGTCCTTAATTCAGGTTTTTCGGAACTGTATTATCGGGTAAAGCAGCTTGATCTCGATGGACATCTTTCTTATAGCGAGCAAGTATCTCTGCGTTTACAACAAAATTTTGGACTCTTATTACGGGCCTGGCCCAATCCCCATACTGATCAATTGACAATTGCTTATCAGACTGATCAAGATAGTCCTTTGCGACTGAGAATAGTCAATAACATGGGAAAAGAACTAAGTCGGCAAAGCTTGTTTGAAAGCAGGGGGACGTTCACATTGTCCACTCAGCACTGGGCGGCAGGGATGTATTATGTAGTCCTTGAAAGTGAGCATCAACGTAGTGTAATGAAAGTGGTGAAAGCGGAGTAAACTTCTCTCTGCTTTCTCGTTTTTTTGTCTTTAGAGCATCCTTGGACTTTGATGTTTTGAAGCTAGACAAAGGATTTGGGGATTCTGTCAAACCTCTTTTGGGGAGGAGTAAGGAGCTATTCTGAGTCAAAATGGTGTAATCAGGTTTCTGAAAACCTTTTTATGGCCTAAAGTAAAAGCCCAAACATACCCCCAGCCCCCCTCTTTACTGTATCGGCAAATGTCTTGAGTATAAATTCAAGCTAAGCCGATGAGGTCAATTCTTTCCTATCAAAACTACTTCCGTATCCCACAATGTCTGCTTCAAGCAACAAACGACTGGAGCCCCAAGCATACTTATAGCATATCCTCTGATGATGAAGATCAAAGCAGCGTGTTTTTTATAGAGAAAACAATACTACAGGAGAGGGTTTAAATAGGTCCAAAAACCAACAATAACAATCACTTAAAAAGTTGAAAATGAGATATTTACTATCAAGCCATATCTGTAAAATAAATCTAATTTAACTCAATCTGTCTCTTATTCAAACTCTCGTACTACCTATCTTTATATGAGCAGAAAATCTATGCACCTTAAGTAAAAAGCCTGCTTGAGTCGCTTACTACTGGTAAAAGTTGTTGAATGCAGACCAGCCCTAAGGTCATCAAGCAAGCAGCTATATGTTATTTCCATTTTTTAACTACAAATGTATCTGATTATCCAACTGTATGAGAAAAATGAAACCCCTTCACTCCCTGAACGCTTCTGGCTTCCGCCCTTTCTATCGGGTGAAGAAGCTACTTGCGATGATGACACTTTACCCTTGACAGAATTCATGCTGCCACACTGGCAACGACCTACTTACTTCGGCATTAAATACTAAGCCGACCTAAGACAATCTACTTAATCAATCAAAATAACAAAACAATCAGTCCCTGTCTCTGCCCCCTATAGGGTTGGTGCTAGCAAGCAGGACCGTTAACATTTTATCTAATTATGAAAAATTTAAAACTTTTAAGTGTACTGCTAAGAGTGTTCTCATCCACCAAATCCTTCCTAAGGGCGCAGGCGGTTTCAGTGCTTTGGGGGAATATGGGGGTAGGGCTATTTGCATTGCTTATGCTTGGCACATCTATCAATAGCTTCGGACAAAACGACGTCGTCATCCGTAACTTTATGAACACGCGTTCAGACCTTGACGCATTGGATCTTGCCTTCGACAATGTAATTGGAGTAACTACTAACCCGAACGGTAGCCCTGTCATCTATAATGGTACCAATCATGTTTCGTTTGCTGTTTCCAGAAACTTTATACCTTCTGACGTTTCAGCCTATGCCGGGGTAGATATGGTTTTTATATCTGAAGGCCCTAATAATACGCTGTCGCAGGATCAGGTGGACGCACTCGTTGATTTTGTCTTCCAGGGAGGCATCCTTGTAGCTAACTTCGAAGAAACCCAAATTACTTCGCCACGAAACGGGATTAACCCTGCCTACGTTGGGGCTTATTTGGCTAATACATTTATTTGTAGTGATGTGTATGTCATGCATACATTTGGAGATGGAGACAACAATCAAGGATTTGGTGAAAGTCAGACATGTGTTGATCCTTTTCCGTATCACCCTGGATCAGGAAACCTCAACTTAACGGCTCCGGGTTGGGATACTCCAATTAGTGGTGGCGGGACTGAGCTTCGTCAAGCCAAGTCTTCCTGGTATGTTGGGGTGCCTTCAGAAAATGCAGTATTATACTGTGATGGAGACCCTGATGATGTAGTAGGGAGTAGCGGAGCAAACGCAAGCTGTAGTAACTCCGCGGTGCTGGATATGGTTTTCCCTGCTTACCCAGGTACCCCAAATGAATGTGGTATTCAAGGTATGGCATTCATTAGTGGTGAGCAGGAAAATGGAATCCTTCAAAACACAGATAGATCCAACTTGCAATATAATCGTAACTGGGCGCAGCTTGCCTATGATTTCCTTCATGACCCTGCCGCTATGGCCGTTCGTAATGCTTGGTCTACTGATCCTAATAATACCAATACAACATGTCCTCCTGCTGTGTTTGGACCTCCATGCCCACTTGTACTACCTACCATAGTAAAATAATATCCTCGCTCGACTGGTACGTTTTTTTCTCATTCAGCAAATGAGTAAAAAACAACCCTAGTCCTATTCTAGGAGAAATATGAAGAAATATATTCAATCAATATACCGAGTCTCCGACTCGGTCAAGGCTCGCTTTGTCCTAAGTTTTGGGATGCTAACTTTGTTATTATCCCTGCTTACGAGCAATGCACAAGCCCAAACATGTGACTTTTTAGACACCGACTCAATCACCTTCAATCAAAATGGAGGGGCTACGAGTGGCTTTGATGCGCTATATATCCTGGCATCAAATGGTACCATTATAGATACGAGTTCGACTCAGAGTTTCCCCGCACAAGCAGCGGGAGTATATGAGATTTATGCTGGCTTTTATTTGCCTACAGTAACGCCTACTGGTATCGCTGCGGGAAGTCCTATATCAGGCGTTGTTCTCGGCAATTGTAGCGGACTGACCACCAGTGGTCTCTCTTGGACAGTATGCCCATCTGCCTGTGATCTATTTGTGGGAGATTCTATTTCCTTCAATATATTAGGAGGTAACATTGCCGGATATGAATCTCTTTATCTCCTTGCCGATTCGGCGGGAAATATTGTGCAGACCAGCACAACTGAGTCTTTCAACCCAGTAAGCTTCGGGGGTATTTATTTCATTTATGCCGCCTATTACTCTGCGGGAGAAGCCCCTAGCAATTCAGGTGTAGGGAGTAATATTGTAAACTTATCCTTCCCTGGAAGTTGTAGTGGTTTGAGTGGTGTTTTATTACTAAAAATCTGTGATAATAGAAGCCCGCTCGCCCAAGACGACATCAACAATACTTTAGTTGATACCCCGGTCGATGGCAATCTCTTGACCAATGACAAAGATCCTGATGGAGATCCACTGACCGCTTCTGCTACGCCGATTACGCCTCCGGCGAACGGTTCGGTCGTCATCAACCCTGATGGTTCGTACACCTATACTCCAGATCCCGCTTTTGAAGGAGAAGACAGCTTCGTCTATGAAGTCTGTGATCCTTTTGGCAATTGTGATCAAGCAACCGTAAGTGTCGAAGTGATTCCAGTACCTGATCCGGGCAATGACGAGCCGATCGCCAACAATGATGCGACCGAAACGCCTACTGATACACCCGTCAACATTCCCGTTCTGAGCAATGACTTCGATCCAGATGGAGATCCGCTGAGCAATCCGACCATTGTTACCCCGCCTACTAACGGTAGTGTGGTGGTGAACCCAGATGGCACGCTGACCTATACCCCTAACCCTGGTTTTGAAGGGGAAGAGGTCTTGAGCTATCAAAGCTGTGATCCTAATGGTGCA
>JBGCFA010000104.1:0-31430 GCA_045106675.1 Bacteroidia bacterium | reverse complement strand
ATATGGTGTAGGTGTCGTTCCATTAATTTATAGGTCCCAAATTCCGAATTTTTGTGCAGAAAAACGGAATTAAATCTTTAAATTCGCTTCCGATAAAACGAATATCTTCTTATGCCCAAAGTTACGATCGACGGACAAGTTTTGGAGTTTGAGGGCCAACACAAACTCCTTCAGTTCGCCCTGGACAACAATATCGAGATTCCTTACTTCTGTTACCACCCCACGATGAGTGTACCTACCAATTGCCGGATGTGTCTGGTAGAAGTAGGCTACCAAGCTAAAGATCGTGCTACTGGTGAGTTTCAATTTGAGGAAGATGGCAAACCAGTTATCATGTGGGGACGCAAACCAGCTACGGCTTGTAATACTCCCGTTGGTGATAATATGTACGTCAAAACCCACCGCACTTCTGAGACCATCAAAGTGGCTCAGGCAGGTGTATTGGAGTATATGCTCATCAATCACCCACTCGATTGCCCGATTTGTGATCAGGCTGGTGAATGTCCACTCCAAGTCTGGACCTATAAATACGGACCAGAAGGTTCTCGTTTTGAAAACCAAAAAGGCCATAAGCGTAAGCGCGTAGAACTAGGTCCAAGAGTGATCCTCGATGAGGAACGCTGTATCAATTGTACTCGTTGTACTCGCTTTACCGAAGAGATTTCAGGCTCTAACCAGCTTACCATCATCGGTCGTGGCGATAGAAACTATCCTGGCACTCCTCCCGGCGACACTTTTGACGAGGCATATTCTATGAACGTCATCGATCTTTGTCCAGTAGGTGCCTTGACTAGTCGCGCCCACCGCTTCAAAGCACGTGTTTGGGAAATGGCTCATGCAGCTGCCATCGACATAAATGATGCTACCGGAACCAATACATATGTTTGGGTCCGCGACAATAAAGTAATGCGTATTACTCCTCGCCAAAACGACGAGGTTAATAGCTATTGGATGCCTGACGCACACCGTCTCAATGTAGATTACTACAATGAAAACCGTGTTTCTGGGATTCAAATCAAAGGCGGTATTCCCTTGAATTTTGAAGATGGAATGCGCAAAGCTGCTAATCTGCTCAACGCTCACAATGGTCCCGTATTCTACTTAGGTTCTGCTTATGCTAGCCTTGAGTCTAATTACGCCCTCAAAGAGATGGCCGTTAATCGCGGAATTGAAGAGGTTTACTATATCTCAGATGTTCAAGCAGGAACTGGCGACAATTGGTTGGTTCACGAAGACAAGACTCCTAATGCTGCGGCTTGTGAGTTGCTTGGCTTCAAAGCCATTACTATCGAGGACTTAAAAGCCAAGATGGACGCTGGGGAAATTGGCTTTTTGTACTCCTTGGAGAACGATAAAGCTTTTGCTGAGCTCGGTAAAACAGTCGGCAAAGTGCCAACGATTGTTCATGGACACCAATACCAAAGCGGACATGAGTTTGCAGAGGTATTACTTCCAGCGGCTTGTTCTATCGAATCAGAGAGTACTTTCATCAATGCCAAAGGCATGGCGCAAGTATCAAGCCTCGCTAAGCAAATCAAGCAAATGACACCTGATATGTGGATGCGTCTCCCTAAGAGCCGCCTCGATAAGACAGGAGTTGCTGTTGATCACTGGCGTAACCTAGACAACATTTTTGATGTGCTTCCTAGCTGGCAGTTGATTAGCCTGCTCAACAGCAATTCTGAAGCAGAAATGTCCTATACCTCTCATAAGGACATCTTCACTAAACTAAAATCAGAACTCGAGATCCTTAAAGATATTACCGTTTCCTATAAGCCTTCTAAGGCATCGTTTAAACAAACGCAATTGGAATACGCCAAGTCTTGGTAATCGGGTACGAAAATAATTAAGCCGTTCCGCAATGCGGAACGGCTTTTTTTATATCCTTTTAAATCATTCTCTTTAGCTACTCCTTCCCAACAGCCATTTCCTTTAGGAGTGTATTCTTTAGACTAGATACTTTATCGGGCATTTCACCATAAAGGTTTTGCGTCTCACTTAAATCATCTTTGAGATTATACAAGCGTCCTTCAAATGGATTGGAAGCCGCATACTCAGGATCATAGCCATCCCAAAAACCACCGCTACCTTTGGTAGGAATCAGTTTCCAATCCCCTACCCTAATCGCATAGACTTTGCCAGTGGTTTGCGTAATCAAGGACTCTCGAGCACTTGGCGATTGTGGATTGAGCAGTAAAGGCACAAAACTTTTGCTATCCTGCCCTACCCCAGCAGCCAGCGATTGGCCCGTGAGTTCAGCGCAGCTGGCTAATAAATCAGTAAAGCAAATCAAACCATCTTGCGTGCTGCCAGCTTCCACTTTACCTGGCCAACGAACAATAAAAGGCATCCGATGTCCGCCCTCCAGCGCATCTCCTTTCATACCTGCTAATGGACCCGTAGCACTGTGCTGATATTTTTTTTCATCTTCGGGATACCAAACTGGGCCATTGTCACTACTAAAAATCACGATCGTATTTTCTTTGAGCCCCATTCGTTCAAGATTCGTCAAGAACGCTCCGATATGATCATCGACTTGTTTGACAAAGTCGCCATAATCACCAGCCTCGGATCGGCCTTGATGATCTCCATCCGGCAACCAGGGAGTATGGGGTGCAGGTAAAGCGAGATACAAAAAGAAAGGATCTTGCCGCCCTCCGCGAACGTAAGAATCAGCCTCATCAAATAATTTGCTTAAGACTTCCTCATGCTGAAAACCCGGAGTCATCTTACCCTCTCGCCAAAAGGGGCCTTGAATTTTTCGTTTGCCGGGGGCAGGAGCAGTTCCTTCGCTAGCCGCAATCGAATCCGTTAACCTAGATAGCATCCGCTTATTTTGGATGTAGTAGTAAGGAGGAATGTCCAAAGAAGCTGGGATACCAAAGAAGTAATCAAAGCCATTGTCGAGCGGGCCATTGACCAAATCAGTATATGGGGGAGGATTTTTTTCGTCGACTATGCCTTGATGCCATTTCCCAACCATAGCGGTCTTGTAGCCTACGTCTTTTAAAATCGTCGCTACCGTAGGAAATTGAGGGCTCATCAAACCATCTTGATAGGAACGAGGATTACGAAATGGATAAGTTCCTGTCAAAAGACCAAAACGAGACGGCACACACCAAGCCGCAGGTGAATGTGCATCGGTAAAACGCATCCCTTCACTAGCTAATTGGTCAAGATGAGGGGTAGAAATATTGCCTTGGGGATTATAGCTGGAGGGATCTCCATAGCCCATATCATCAGCTAGAATAAATACGATATTAGGTAATTGAGACTCTGCGACGGGCTCATTACACGCGAGCATCACAAAAGGGATTAAATACAAGATTTTTTTCATCGGATGATAAGGTAGTCAATTAAGCAGCAATAACACCCCACGATAATTGCCGGGCTACTGCTAAGTCCTCATCTGTCAAAATAGAGCCCGTCCTTAGTTCGGATTTGACTAGCTGTAATATCGGTGCAAAGGCAAAAGCCCTAAACATCATCAGGTTTAGATTTTTGAATACTCCAGCTTCATGCCCAAAGTGTAAAAACATATTCATTGGTGCTAACCAACGCACTTCCAGTTTAGAATCCATTTCTCTAACGGCAACACTATTGGCACTTTGTTCCAAAAACCAAAAGGCATCACTTTGCTCTTGCGCAAAGCGGTAATGGTTTTCCCAGAGTAATTGAAACCCCTGCTTAAAGTCCATTTGAGGATCGAAACCATCAAAAACAGCGGTGGCAAATTGCTTCCGAAGCTTCAAAAAGAGTTGATTAAGCAGATCGTCTTTGTTGGTATAGTAGATATATAAGGTCGCAGGAGATACGCCCGCTAATTTGGCGAGTTTGCTCATGGAGAGTCCCTCAATCCCGTGCTGATTGATGAGTTGGATGGCGGCGGCTTCAACTGCTTGTTCTTTCTTTTTGTCTCTAGGGCGCATAAGGTTGATTTATGCTCTAAAATAAATGAACAATCATTTACTTAAAAATTTATTTCATTTTTACGAACCTCAAAATGCAAGGATACGTTAAAAATGCTTTATCACACACTAGCAGCGTGCTACGAAAAAGTCTAAAATTGTATCGAGATGCCTATTCAGGGCATCCACATGAGGTTTGGATACTGGCGATCCTTACTCTCATCAATCGCATGGGCACCATGGTGGTGCCTTTTTTGGCGGTATATCTCACGACGGTCAAAGGATTCAGTTTAGAACAGGCGGGTTATTTGATGGGATGCTTTGGGATAGGCTCGCTGGCTGGTTCATTTTTGGGCGGAAAACTCAGTGATCGATTAGGAGCCAAGCAAGTACTGACTTGGGCCCTCCTAATCAGTGGCATATTCTTGATTAGTATTCAATGGGCAGATTCCTTTATGGACTTTGCCATCTTAATTTTTCTAACCTCCTTATTTGGAGATGCCTTCCGCCCGGCCTTTATGTCGTATTTAGGTAGTTTTGTCAATAAGGATCAGACTGCGAGAACGATGGCCCTAACAAGACTGGCGATCAATCTCGGTATGGCAGCAGCTCCTATGCTGGGAGGTTTTCTAGCGACTGGCTATGGGTATAAGTGGTTATTTTGGATAGATGGTATCACTTGTATTTTGGCGGCTCTTTATTTTATGTACGCTTCGCGGAACTGGGCCTCGGGAAGGAGCGTTCAGGCAGGGAAGGAAAAAACAAAAGCTCAATCAGAAAACAGTCTCCCCCCCTATCGCAATCGAGCTTATATGCTTTTTTTGCTAGCAACCTTTTTGATGGGTTTTTCTTTTATCCAATGGTTTCATACCGTACCCGTATTTCTAAAAACGAATTGGGGTTTTGATGAACGAGTCATTGGGATCATGATGGGTTTGAATTGTTTTACGATCAGTCTCATAGAGATGCCGATTGTACACGTTCTGGAACAGAAATCAAAAGTCAGACTGGCAATATTAGTCGGACTCTTTTGCTTCACCTTATCCTTTACGCCTTTTTTGTTTCCAGGTGCTTTGTGGTTATGCTTCTTAGCAGTGGGCTTTTTTACCGTCGGAGAGATATTGTTTTTGCCATTTAACAATGCTATTCCTTTCAATGTGAGCGACGATAGCAATCGTGGTAGTTATATGTCATGGTATTGGATGACGTGGTCCTTGGCGAGTATTTTGGGACCTTTGGTTGGGCTTACTTTTAGTGGAAAGTTTGGCTTTGAAGCATTTTGGATATTTATCATAGGATTGGCGGGCTTGAGTATCGCGATGAATCTGTTTTGGAAGGGCAAGATGAGCTAGAACGAGCCTAATTTCTTTGTATCTTTGGGTATGGATTTTTCGAGCAGTGATATCCGCCTTCTTTATGGTGAACGATTCTTTTTAGTTGAGCCGGAAGAGGCTATAGTCGAGAGCGTTCCTCCGAAGGAGAATGCAGAAACACCTCCCAAAATAGAAGTCTCAGAAAAAGTAATAGCGGAGAGCGTTCCTCTGAAGGAGAAAGCAGAAACACCTCCAAAAGTGGAAGTCGCGAAGCCAGAAGGAGAGAATATCCCACAAGCCAAAGTTGCAGAAGCAATTGCAGAGACACCTGCTAGTCCTCCGCTCCCGCCAATACATTTATTAGAAGCGGGCGAAACAGTGGTCTGGAAAATGAGACCTACGGCTAAATTTGTGGTAGTCCTGCAAAAACAAGAATTTAGTAACCGAGAATTGACTGGCCTCATCAAGACTCAACTATTACAAGCAGGTATTGATCCCGCTTTAGTTGGTTTTGGCATTATCGCTGACGGAGCAAGCTCGGTTGATTTAAGTACTGCCGAAAAGGCCTTTATCTTATTGTTTGACAAACTTGGGAAAGAATGGCCTATAAGTGTCAAGTCAAAGGATAAAACTGTTTGGTTATTACCCACTCTCCAGCAGTGTCAACAAGATGCTGGAGCTACTCAAAAAGTTCTGACTGCGCTCGAAGCGGTCAAACAATTATTGAATTAACATTGATATTTATGTCCAAACCGAAGATTCTCTTTGGCACAAATAATCCTCATAAGCTACGAGAGATTAGGGAAATTTTAGGTTCCGAATACAACGTACTGAGCCTAGCTGATGTTGGACTCGACTTAGATGTCGAGGAAACGGAACCTACTTTGGAAGGCAATGCCATTTTAAAGGCAGAAGCCTTTGCTAAAGCATCCAAGCTTCCTTGTTTTGCGGATGATACAGGATTAGAGGTTGAAGCGCTAGACGGAGCACCAGGGGTTATCTCTGCTCGCTATGCAGGACCTGACTGTAGTTCTGATGACAATATTGATAAGCTTCTGGGAGAGTTAGGAGATAAAAGCAATCGTGCGGCTAGATTTAGAACTGTAGTCGCTTATCATAAAGAGGGTCAAAATCTTTGTTTCGAAGGACAAGTAGAGGGTAATATTTTGCAAGGCCGACAAGGAGAGAGCGGATTTGGATATGATCCTATTTTCCAACCCATTGGTCATACTCTAAGTTTTGCTGAGTTTACACCAGCAGATAAAAACGCGATTTCTCATAGAGGACGAGCTGTCCGCAAGTTTGCTGCTTACTTATTAAATCTTGTTTGATGAAAAAACCCTATATAGTCGGTATTTGCGGCGCATCTGCTTCTGGAAAATCGTATTTGCTACAAGAAATGGTAAGGCGATTGCCGGGACAAGAGATTTCTCTAATTTCGCAGGATAACTACTATAAACCGCTAGCGGAGCAACATCGAGATGAAGACGGACATGTAAATTTTGATCATCCTGACTCGATCTATCTAGGAGATTTGTTAGCAGACCTCAATCGCCTCATCCATGGAGAGACGATCACTCGCTTAGAGTACACCTTCAACAATCCTGCGGTAACGCCAAAAGACATCGTCGTTACTCCTTCTAAGATCATCATTGTAGAAGGTTTGTTTATCTACTACTTGGAGGAAATGAGGAGATTGATAGACCTCAAGCTATTTGTAGAAGCCGATGAGCATATACGCTTAGAGAGACGTTTGCGGAGAGATTATGAAGAAAGGGGCTACTCATACGAATCCATTTTTAGTGATTATCGCAAGTTTGTAGCCCCCATGTATTTACGTTATATCGCTCCTTTGCGCTATGAATGTGATTTGATCATCCCCAATAATCATCACATGAATCAAGCCTTAAGAGTGATTACGGATCATCTGAAACTGATCGCGCCTGAAAACTTATAAGTGGATACTAAGCCACAGACCATAGAAGTTTATTAGGTCTAGATTGAAACTATGGGTTTCAGTAGGGCCTGTTTCTGTGGTCGACATTTCCACCTCATTTGTAGTAAGGTTAGTAATCATACTCTCTTTAGTAGATTGAGCGATCCCAAGCGTATAACCAAGAGAACTTCGTATCTCTAGCCCTAGGCTGACAATCTCATTGATTGCATAATTCAACCCTAGGAAGGGCTGTATAGCAAGTCCGGGTTGAATCAAACGATTCCAAGATTGACTATTAACAAAAGAACCATTGCGAGTAAATTCTTCATTTATTGCTTCTTGGGTAAAAAAGCAGGACAAAAAGGCATCAGCCCCATAGTAAAGATCAAACTCTCGGATCGTTTTATGGAACGCCTTACCGATTCTTAAACCGAATCTGGTGTCATAATTTGCTCGTTGGAACAAAGGAGTAATACCATCGGAATGTCGAGTTCTCAGAGAGCCACTTAGGCCAAAACGGATGCTAGTATTTTCCTGATGACGCCAATATAAGACCGCAACATTATTATTATGGACCAGGCCTAATAGTTCAAGAGATAATTGATGAGTACGCGGCCCTGCATTCTGTGCATGCAAAAACAGGGGGGCGAAAAGAAGGAAACAAAGACTTAAAAGTTTACTGTTTTTCATAGTTATGTCATTTTCCCATAAGGTATCAAATGGCATAATGATGGTTGTATAGGGCAAAAAAAACCCGTCCTGCTAAGCAGAACGGGCAATTATATTGAGAAAAGAGACCTTAGTCTGCTTTTTCTTCTTTAGCGTCATCCGTAGCTTCTGCTACTTCTTCTACTGCAGTTTCTACTTCTGCTGTGGCCTCTTCGGCAACAGCTTTAGTTTCTTCTACAACAGCTTCAGTTTCAGCAACTACTTCTTCAACAGCAGCTTCAGTTTCAGCGACTACTTCTGTAGCGACTACCTCTTCGGCAGGAGCTTCTTCAGCAGGAGCTTCTTCTTTTTTAGCAGCAGCTTTCTTCTTCTTAGGAGCAGCTTTTTTCTTAGCAGGCTTACCCTCAGCGGCTTCCATCTGCTCTTTCAATTTCTGAAGAGCATCTAGTTCACCTAGAGTTGTCGTGCTGCTAGCTGGAGCGCTACCTTGAGAAGAAGAACCACCTCCTCCACCGGAAGACTTAGTACGTTGCTTCTTTTGTACGGGTTCAGGATCGCTCTGCCATGTACGGCTGTGAGAGAGAACCAGACGCTTAGCGTCTTTATTGAACTCGATTACTACAAATTCAGCTTGGTCATCGGCTTTGAGTTCTTCTTTGCCGTCTTCTACTTTGAGATGGCGTTTCGGAACAGTTCCTTCAACACCGTACTCAAGCTCTACTACTGCACCTTTGCCATCAACTTTTTTGATAGAACCGGTTTGTGTAGAACCAACAGTAAATATAGAGGCGAAAGTTTCCCAAACATCCTCAGTGAGTTGTTTGTGTCCAAGGCTTAAGCGGCGGTTTTCAACATCAATGTCGAGAACTACTACTTCTAGCTCTTGTCCAACTTTTACATACTCAGAAGGATGGCTGAACTTCTTGGTCCAAGAAAGGTCAGAGATGTGAACCAATCCGTCGATACCTTCGTGAAGTTCAACAAATAGACCATAGTTGGTCATATTACGAACAAGACCAGTATGGCGGCTGCCTACAGGGAATTTCTCGACTACTTCAGACCATGGATCTGTAAGAAGTTGCTTGAGACCGAGAGACATTTTACGCTCTTCGCGATCAATGCTCAGTACCATAGCTTCGAGTTCCTGATTTACTTGGAACTGCTCAGTTGGGTTTTTACCGTGCTGAGACCAAGACATCTCGCTAGTGTGGATAAGTCCTTCTACACCTGGAAGAATTTCGAGGAATACCCCGTAATCTGCCACGGTAACGACTTTTCCTTTAACAACAGACTGCTCGGTGATCTCCTCTGGAAGAGAATCCCACGGATGAGCGGTAAGTTGCTTCATTCCTAGGCTAATACGCTTTTTGGCATCATCAAAGTCGAGTACAACAACATTGACTTTTTGGTCAAGGTCGAGTACTTCCTCTGGATGATTGATGCGTCCCCAGGAAATATCAGTAATGTGCAACAATCCGTCCACGCCACCAAGGTCGATGAATACACCGAAATTGGTCATGTTCTTGACAGTACCTTCGAGTACCTGACCTTTTTCGAGGTTTGCGAGGATTTCTTTGCGTTGCTCTTCTAGTTTTGCTTCGATCAATACTTTGTGAGAAACAACTACGTTCTCGTAAGCATGATTGATTTTGACAACTTTGAACTCCATGTCACGACCGACATAGACATCAAAATCGCGGACTGGCTTGACATCAATTTGTGATCCAGGCAAGAAAGCCTCGATACCATTGATATCTACGACGAAACCACCCTTAGTACGACGCATAACGTGTCCTTGAAGGATAACATCGGATTCCATAGAAGCATTGATTCTCTCCCAAGAACGCAAGTTTTTCGCGCGCTTACGAGATAGGATAAGTTGCCCTTCCTTGTCTTCTACACTTTCGATGAATACCTCCAGATCGTCGCCTGGCTTCATATCAGGAGTGTCGCGAAATTCATTGATTGGTACAACACCTTCAGATTTAAAGCCGATGTTCATCACAACTTCTTTGTCTCCGATAGACACTACAGTACCATCTACAATTTCGTTCTCGTGGAATTCACGTAGGGTGCCAGCATATAGGGCCTCCATTTCCGCAAATTCTTTCTTGGTGTACTCGTCTTCGTCTTTCCACCAATCGTCGTCGTCTTCCTCGCTTGTTGCTTCTGCAACGGCAGCGGGGGCTTTTTCAGTAGCCTCTGCAGCAGCTTCTGCTGCCGGGGCATCTGCCTCCTCGACCAGAGGAGTTTTTGTTTCCTCTTGAGGAGTTACTTCTTCGTTTGTAAGATCTTTGTTTTCAGTTTCTTCAACCATTCATTGGGTCTCCTTTCTGCTCAAATTTATTGAGCTGCGCAAAGGTAAAAACTTTTTACACTTTTTCCCAAGACAAGGCAAAAAAACCAGCCTAAGTAAGAGGAGAATGTCCAATAATGAAGTTCAATGCCGAATTACGGAGTAGTTCAAGGAGTATTGGCTAGAGAAATCCGACATTGGATAGTGAGAATGTCCAATAATAAAGCCCAAAGTACAATTAAGAAATAGCTCTTTGCGCTTTATAAATTGATATTCGACACTAGATATGCCCAAGCGTTCTGCGAAGCAGGGGCAAAAAAAATCGGAACCATCTAAGATGATCCCGATTGTATTATGAACGTTAGGCTAGGCCTTAACGATACTTATCAAATCTTGGGTCTTCAGACATAATGCGGAAAACTGGATTGTTGAAGATGATCGCTTTATAGGTTGGATCTAATTCGATCGCCTTGTCAAGCAACTCCACTGTTTTGCGAGTAAGTCCTTTGAAAGCACTGATGGTAGCTAGATTGTAATATAGCTCTGCCATATCAGGACTCATTTCAAGTGCCGAATTAAAGTCAGCTTCTGCTTCGTTGACCAACATTCCTTTGAGGCGAGCGACACCACGATTGTTGAGTTGCTCAGAAGTAGGATTGTGTCCGTCCAAGAGACTGCTATACTCATTGAGTGCTGGCGAAATCAAACCGAGCTTGTCCATCATGATGGCACGGTTGAAGAATATCTGACGATCACTAGGATTGTCTTTTGCGAGCTTATTGTACTCTTCGTATAGTGCTTTGCGACGCGTGAAGTCATAGTTATCAGCAAAAAATATCTTTAGACCTTGTGCAGCGGCAACAAAATCTTGCTGGTTAGGTCCGCGGAATCTTCCTGCTTTCTCTAAATCTTCGACTGCCTCATCAAACTTTTCTTCGGCAATGCGGTAAGTAGCGCGCATTGCATATAAGTTCGGGGTAGCTTTTTGAGTGAGGATTTCATTGATATTGGTAAGAGCCTTATCAACATCGACATCATCTTGGTAAGCACTAACAGAGAAACGAGTATTCGCTACTTCATCTAAGTCGCGAGAAGCGACGGGAAGTTGTTGTGCAAAGCGCTCCAAAGTTGGCAGTTCACCATCATAAGCAAAATCCATGATGGCAAATGTATGACGCGTTTTGATGAGGACTTCTTCAACTAAGACATTCCAAAACTTAACACGACGTAGTCTCGCTTCTTTTTGATCATTGGTAAGGCTTTCATCATTGACGATGGAAGCAACCTGATCTTTTTGATCCTGAGAAAGAGAAGAAATTTGCGTCAAGGCTTTTACGCGCTCCCAATCTTCCCCCATTCCCTGTGCATTGATTTCAAGATCCGCCACTTCGCCATTGAGGACTTCTAAGGAGTTCTTGAGGGCACCAGCACGATTTTGAGAGAGTTTGAGGTTGAGCGACTCTTTACCACCGGGAGAAGCATAACCAAATAGGTCAATACGCTTTACCTTGTAACCAAGGCTGCGATACTTATTGACAAAAGTTTGGATGGTCAAGGCAGTAAAGCTTGAGTCATCATAAACGTCGAAAGAGTTTTCTTCAAACTGAACATCGATCGTTCCGGTGAAACCTTTGTAAACAAAGTTCTCATCAGCAACGGAGATTTCAGGGAAATCGACGATAGACTTGAGCTGTGTTGCATCCCATGCTTGGGCAGTACAACAAGCTGGCTGAATAGTACCTAGTGGCTTAGCTTGCGTTTCGCAGAAAAATTCTTTCAAGCTCCCATCAGTATTGTATTTGGCAATCGCAAAAGAAAGCATCAACTGCTTACCTGCTAACTGAGCGCCATTGAGAGGAATCTTGTAGAGAAAGAAAGGCTTACGATTGGCAAGGTAGTAAGCGCGATCAACGACCAAAGTACCAATAGTCCCATCAGCAGTAGTGCTCATAGAGCGAATTGCTTCGGGGGCAGAGTAAGATGCGTTGACCTGAACAGCAACTCCTTTGTCGAGATACTGAGTGAAAGGCAGATCTGAAATTAAGCGAAAGCGAAGGGTGTCGCGTAAAATCTCAAACTGACCTTGTTCCAGGTAGTAGTAAGTAAAATCGCTATTGTCGTACTCACTTACTTTGAGGACACCAGGCTGGTTGTTTCTTTGGATCAGTTCACTAATAGTAGTGTTGAACGTCTCACAAGTATTGATATACTTTTCACCCTGATACTTTACTTTGTTGATAAACCCATCAGGTCGGCAAGCCGATAATGATAGTAGTATCAGTAAAAAAAGTGGAGAATTCTTTCTAAGAATTAGAGAGAAGCTAGTAATTTTTTGGCTCATCTTTGATGTGATTAAGCAGTGCTTATGCTGCAAAACTATAAAAAAATCGCAGTATTACTGTATGGGTTGGATATTTTTTGCCTTTAGTATCAGGAGGATAACTGCAAGTATCCCTATTTTATTTTAGCGAAAAACAATTTTCCCTACGATTTTTCCAAAAAAAAGAAGGATTTATATTCCACATATATCATTTATTGCATGAACAGCAAATTTCCCCATATCGGCACAAGTATTTTTACCGTCATGTCTGCTTTAGCTAAAGAACATAAGGCTATTAACCTCTCACAGGGCTTTCCGGACTTTGATTGCGACCCCAAATTGTCAGCCGCAGCAGCCAAAGCTAGTCAAACGGGACATAATCAATACGCCCCAATGGCCGGTTTACCTACTCTAAGACAAAAAATAGCAGCGTTCTGCGAAGAAGAGTACCAAATACAATACCAATGGGATTCAGAGATCACAATTTGTAGTGGAGCGACAGAAGCACTTTTTGCTACCATCATGGCAATTGTGCGTCCGGGTGATGAAGTTATCATCATCGAACCTGCCTATGATTCTTATCGTCCAGCTATCGAAATGGCGGGAGGTATTCCCGTTGCAATCCAACTGAATGCTCCAGATTATCAAATCGATTGGTACCTACTTGAGCAAGCTATCACCCCAAAAACTCGCTTGCTGCTACTCAACTCTCCCCACAATCCGACTGGCAAGATACTCAAAGCATCAGATATTGAAGCACTTGAGCAAATAATCAGTCGACATGAATTTTTTGTCGCAAGTGATGAAGTTTATGAATTCATCATTTTTGACGAAAAAAAACATATTAGTCTCGCTCAATCGGAAATTCTTCGTCCTCACGCAATCATTATATCTTCATTCGGCAAAAGTCTCCACACTACTGGCTGGAAAGTAGGCTATGCTTTAGCCCCAAAACTGATTAGTCAAGAAATTCGCAAGGTCCACCAGTTCCTCACTTTCTCTGTCGCCACTCCTTTCCAGTATGCTATTTCAGATTATCTCACTCAGTTTCCCGCTCAGCTCAAAGCAGTCGGTCCGATGTATCAAGCAAAACGGGATCTCCTTTTACAATTGATGGAAGGCAGTCGCTTCAAAGCACTCAAATGTGAGGGTTCCTATTTTCAACTGATGGACTATAGTGCAATTTCTGATATGGATGATGTGAGTTTTGCCCGTTGGTTAACGCAAGAAATCGGCGTAGCAGCTATTCCGGTTTCTGCCTTTTATTCGGAACCAACAACTGATAAAGTAGTACGTTTTTGCTTCGCAAAACGAGATAACACTTTGGAGCAAGCCTGTGAACGATTGCGAAAACTATAAGCTACCAATTAGGCCGCTGTTCACTTGATTTAGCCACTTTCGAAGGTTTATAACGCCTTTTGAGTTGCTGCACAAATTGTTTATCCTCACGTCGCATCGCCTCTAGTTGGGTACGTGCCAAACTAAGACTGATCGTATCCATCGCCCTTTTTTCATCTCCGGGAATCCGTTGTGGCTTAGGAAATAAATTCATCGCGTTTTGCAGATATTCCGGTATATCTTGTTGTGGTGCAGGAGGTGCTTCTTCCGGCGGTATATCATTTGGATCAGGATCATTTGGCCGGGCTGCCTCTAACCTCCGTACCACCAATTCAAAATTGTAGCGTGCCTTTTCGTTTTGAGGGTCACGATTGAGCGCGCGCATAAATTGGTCTTTTGCCTTTTCGAGATTTTCGATAGAGGCATTGATTTCCCCTAGATTATTGAAAGCTTGTGAGGCGAGTCCGGCATCAGCCGAACGCGTAGCTTGTTCATAATTTTGCGTAGCCTCCAAAGTAGAATCCATTTGCCCATAGCATTGAGCGATATTGAAACGGATCTGAGTACTTTTTTCAGGGTATTGACGCAGAGCTTGACGATATAGTTGCACACTCTCGGTATATGAACCTTGAAGATAAGCCATCTCTGCCTGCGTGAGTAAACCATCTTCACCCGTCAAGCTAAACAACATCAATATGCTCAATGAAAACCATTTCATACTTTTCGAATAGGCATAATAAATAAACTCAAAAACAATAAGATGATCGCTAAAAACAAAAAGACTTGATAACGATCTTGTCTCACTTTCATCAATTGAGAAGCCACTGGAGAGGCACTAAGCTGTTTGATTTGTTTGCGCAAACTGCTCAGATCGTCTCCTCTTTCTTCTAAAAGGACATATTCAGTATCGAAGGATTCAGATATATAGCGCAGATCCTCATCTAACAAACGAGAGATTGCGGGATTGCCATCTGGCAAAGTTTTGACTCCTGTACGATTACTGCTTGAAGTCAAATTAGGGACTACACTACCCTCATAAGTACCAACCCCTACGGTATATACTTTGATCCTCTGTCTTTTCATTCTCTCTACAAGCGAGGCATAGGTATCCCCCCAATCTTCGCCATCAGAAACTATAATTACAGCTCTACTTCTGACCTCCCCGCCTTCGATTTGTCGTTGAAAACGCTCTAAAGCCTTGGATAGCGCCGGTCTGAAACGGGTACCGTTTTGGGCAAATTGCTCAGTGGTAGCCATATCCAAAAAGGTCTCCATCACTTCATGATCACGTGTTAGAGGACATTGGACGTAAGCATAATCCGAAAATAGAATCAGACCAAAATTGTCTCCTTGAAAATCGCGAATTAATTGTTTGAGTTGCTGCTTGGCATATTCTAACCGACTACTTTCAACATCCTTGGCATTCATGCTAGCAGAAATATCTAACAAAATATAGATGTCCCGACTTAATAGGGGCAAATCATCTTCTGCTTCCCCCCAATATGGTCCCATCAAGGCTAAAAAGAGCGCAACAAAGGCGCAAGCTCTAAGGATTGTTTTAGATAGCGGGTAGCTTCTCGCGTATTCGTCTTCGCCGAACCAAGCGCCCAATAGGCCGCCAACGCGACGATATACTAAATACAAAACTGCGAGGGTTACAGGTACCCCTAGTAGCCAAACCCAATATGTCGGATTATTTACTCCCATCTAAGTTTCAATTACGCAAAAAGGATTACCAATTCCAGCCTTAATCAGGCTAAATGCCAATAATTAGGGTTCATTTGGCAGCAGATGCCTACTCTGCGGTTTTGGGATCCCAGACATCTCTCAGGCGTTCACCAAATAGATTGATCGAAATCACAAGACTAAATATCGCAATCCCCGGCAATACAATCACCCACCAATTTTCAAAACCCTCCTCCTTGGCGTTGGTCAAAAGACTACCCCAAGAGGCATATTCATTTACTAAGCCGAGAAAAGACAAACCAGATTCGATCAATACGGCACTCCCCAAGCTAGTTACAAGAATCACCATCACAGAAGGCAGGACATTGGGAAGGGCGTGTTGCCAGATAATCCGGCCTTGCTTCAAGCCCAAAGCCTGAGCAGCTTGGATATAATCCATATTGCGAATTCGCAGCATTTCGGCTCGCACCAAACGGGCTATTCCGGTCCAACTGACGAAACCTAAGCAGAGCATATAGAACCAAACATTTCGACCAAATATGGCCCCGAGAGAGATAACCAGCATTATCACAGGCAATGACTCCATCACTTCGATAAATTTGAGGAGAAGCAAATCGAGGGGAATCGGTACTGGCTTGGCCCAAAACGGCCAGCGAGTCAATTGCTTGCCGATCCATGCAATACCGATGAAAATACCTAGAAAAATCAAAAAGCTTAATAAAAACTGTCCAATCATCGCGGGTCCAACAGCGTCCTGTAAAGCAAAAGTCCTCACATAAAACCCATAAAACCAAGCAGGCACCAAACCAATCACCACACCTGATACCACTCCCCTACTCTGAGCCCAGCCTCGATCACCGATATAGCCCATGATACTACCAATGAGAATACCGATCAAAGCGGCAATTCCGACTGCGATCAGGGCAAATAATAACGCATTGCGACTGCCAATGATCAAAATAGCTAAGATATCCCGCCCGTCTCGGTTAGTCCCTAGATGATGGCACAATCGTCCAGCAAGGGCCTCAGTGCCATCTGAAGGGATTTGAGCCTCAAAAGGCGATAACTGTTTGTGCGCCTTATGTTCCTCCACCCCATAAGGGATTAAGGCCCAACTGACATTTTTAAGATCAAGGGTATCCCATTTGATTTCGCTGTAGAGCTTTGGTTGTAAAGGATCAACCAACCTATCGAGTTGATTGGGATTCCAGAGTGGATAAACCATCTCTCCTCTCAACTCACAACTATAAGGCAGTGGACTAGCGATAAAGGGGCCGATAATTGCCATTAATACCCAGAACAGGCATATCACCAAGGCTATCATCGCCAATCGGCTGGTGCGAAAGCGACGCCAGAAACGTGATATGGAGGGGCTAAGCATATTATTTTTTCTTGGCAAAGTTGATGCGTGGATCAAGCCAGTGATAAAGTATATCCGTAACCCAATAGCCAAACATGGTCAAAAAACCTAAGAGGCTAAACATCGCCAAAATCACAGGCGCGTCATTGCTAAGTACTGCTTCATACAAAGCTTTGCCCAAGCCGGGAATATTGAAAACCGTCTCCAAGATCAGTGAACCTCCGATCATAGCCGGAAATAAACCTGATAATAGCGTAACCAAAGGGATCAAAGCGTTCCGCAAGGCGTGACCATAGACGACCCGCTTGCTGCTCAAGCCCTTGGTGTGAGCGGTCCGTACGTAATCCGAAGATAATTGCTCTAACATGCTAGCCCTGACAATGCGACTCACTACCGCCAATGAGCCATAGCTATAAGCAATCATGGGCAGGACGTATCTGGTGATGTTTTTCCAAGGGGTGGGATTGGAAGAGACAAAGACGCTGTCAAACCAGTCCAGGTAATCGGGATTAGCAAAAAACATCAGTAAAACTAGGCCCAACCAAAATTCTGGGACAGCCCTAAACGCAAAAACGATCAGAGCCGAAACACGATCCCACCAACCATCTTTTTTGCGGGCGGCTAGTATCCCCATGGGAACGCCTATCCCTAATACCAAGAGCGTCCCTAAAAGAGCTAAGATCGCGGTATAGTAAAATAATGAACCAATATCATTTGAGATATTCTTCCCTGTCATCGAATAGCCAAAATCACCCCTCTTGATCACTTTTGCCAACCATAGATGATGTTGATTATCGATCCCATGCCATACGAACCAAGGCACGTATAGTCGCCAAGTGTTGGTCTGATGCTCCAAGACATCCAATTGTGAGGATAGTTTTTGGCGTTCCGCGACTAGCGGTAAAAAAGCAGGGTCCAAAGCAAGTAGGCTATCCAACCCACCTAAAAGCTGGCGTAATTGGGGGATTTCGCCATAGTATTGCAAATCATATGCACGCCGCCTGGCTGTTTTTAAGCGACTAACAACTAATGCCTTATTTTCAGCATTGAGACTATCAGACTGAAGATTTAGTCGTAAAATTTGCCGAAGAAATGCTTTTTGGAGTGTTCGCCATTTATTAACCTCTGTCCATTGTCCATTGTGGCGCAAGAGTCTTTGCAAAGCTTCTTGCTCACGATCGCCGATGACAAGATGTAGCGTATCGGATTCGGCTAAGGATTGTATAGAAAAATAAAAAGGGGCTTTGTTGAGATTGAAGGTATCAATGATACGATTTTGACAACTGCGCAGTACTGCAAGATTGGATTCGGTCAAAACCGAACCACACTGATTAACTACGGGAGAAAGACCAACTTTGTGGCTAATAAAAAAAGCCAGAACGCTGATCAACCAAACCGTAGGCACCATCAATAAGAGCCTCTTGATCAGGTACTGCCACATTGTATATTGCTAACGAATCCTATCTACCGAACGCACCATTTCTTCATCTTTACGAATACCTCTGACGCCTAAGAATACGAGAAAGACGGCCAATACCGGGAATACCATCCCATAAGAAGGCGTACTAGTGGCCATTGCACTCAAAAAGTCAGGTCCTTGTGTGGTCAATAATACAAGTGCCAAAATCTCAACCAAGATCAATACCGCACCGATGTAGCCCAATTTGATTTGACGTTTACGATCTTCGAATTGAAAAATCAACCATAGTATAAACAGACCGCTCAGGACAGTCATCCCCATAAAAATACCATGCATGACCGATTTGAGGGATTCTTGATGCTCAAAAAAGTTAACGCTACTGCCATCATCTGCTGGCGCCATTTGGGCAAGGCCATTGAGTACTTCTACCTGCCCAGCTTCGCTGTATTGCCAAACGGGAGTAAAAAAAACCGCAAAATTGACGATGATCGCCAAAAGGAAAAAGATTGATTGGATTCGTTGCAACATATAAAAAAGCAAATTTGCCGCTTGTCGAGGCGAGTTTGTAAATTGGCGTGATCTATTTATCGAAGCAAAGGTAAAAAAAATTGCAGCAATGCGTTACTTCCTCGACATATCATATCAAGGTACTCACTATGCCGGTTGGCAGCGGCAAAACAATGCCATCAGTGTACAACAAAAGTTAGAGGAAGCCCTTAGCATCTATTTGAGGGAAGAAATGGCTTGTACGGGTGCTGGACGTACAGATGCTGGCGTACATGCGCGACAGTTGATGGTACACTTTGATACCGATAAACCCCAAGATCGCCGACTTTTGGCCGGCCTCAACGGTATTTTGCCTAAAGACATCGCGATCAATGCCCTCTATCAACCGACAAAGACGCCACTCCACGCTCGTTTTGATGCCTCTCATCGAGCTTATACCTATCAGATAACAAATCGCAAAAACCCTGAATATCAGCACTTTGCTACTTGGGTAAAGTCTAAACTTGATGTTGAGCAGATGCAAACGGCAGCAAGGCTCTTATTGGAATATGAATCATTTGCTTCCTTTTGTAAAGCCCATAGCGACAATCTCACCTATCTCTGCGACATTCGAAGGGCAGAGTTCGAAATAACAAAGGATTTGCTACTATTTCACATTGGCGCAAACCGGTTTTTGCGCGGGATGGTTCGAGCGGTAATAGGCACCTTAGTATGGGTAGGGACAGGCAAACTCACAGTTGATGATTTCAGGCAGATCATCGAGGCCCAAGATCGTAAGGCGGCCGGGCCGAACGCGGAGGCTAAGGGGCTATTTTTGACTGAAGTGCAGTATCCAGAAGGGAGTTTGGAGCGCATCGCGTAGGTTCGGCATGTATGCCGAACGAGTAAAATCAATCAAGACTTGTTAAGGCGCAAGATTTTGCGCCTCAACAAGTCATAGCGACTAAGAAAAGTAAGATGCTGAGCGTTCTGCGAAGCAGGAAAGGAAGAATCTCCAATAAGGAAATCCAATGAAAAACTAAAGAGGTGGTCTTATCAATTTTTGATAAGGTTCATAGTCCTGCAAGGACTTCAGATCCCAGTCATAGATAAATTGCTCATATTCTATCGTCCTGCCTGCCTTCATCGACTGTGTGAGGCGAGCCACGCTCAGTTCTTTTTCTCCCAGAATTGCGTGGATCCTTGCTTGCCAATAGGAAATCACCCCAAGGTGCATATAGAAGCTCGAACCAGGAAAGGAAGCCCGGAAAGATTCCAGTTTTTCGATTTGGCCCCTGGCCAAATCTGTTTTCCTCTGTCTGGCGTAAGAAGTGCCCAACAATCCTTCCCGCCAGGTATCCATATGCCAGTCTAAATTGTGCCAAATACTCTCGGGTATAGAACCTTTGGCATGGGTTTTCCAATCCATGCTTTGGAGGTCCAGTAGAATACGTTCTGCTTTTTCCCATTCTTTGAGCTGATAAACAGCAAATGCTTTGGAATCCCAGTTGTACAGGTGATAATTTGACCAAATATAATAATTCAAACTTCGTTTGGGGTCTGCATAAGATTCAAGGTTTTTTCGTACCAACGGCATAAATGGATTGCTGGAGTCGGGCGGGAATATCGCATGGAACATATGGGCATATTTGAGATAGCTCTCTGGCCCAATTGAGTCTAGGCGGTTTTGAATGGCTGATACATCTCCTTCCAGCATCAAAGCTCTCATGAACTCTCGATTATTCGCCTTTTCTGGCATTTTTTCCCCGATCAATTCGATCAACTCTTTTTGCCTGCCTGTCCGGTTAAATGCTAAAAAATAATCCTGGATCATAATTCGTGATATCTGATCCTTGAATACCCCATACTGATCAAATACAGGGGCCAGATGTGTTATTAACATCGCTGGTTGATTAAGAAAAACATATCCATTAGCAGTATTGTCGATTACATCCATATTTTGTGGATCCAATTGGAGGTTTTTCTCCATAGCAAGCTGCGCTTCTAGATAATTACCGTTTATTCTGCTTTCAACAAAAGTGAAGAAGTTTTTCTCAAATTCTGTACTCTCCTCCCAATGCTGCTTCACATAAGAACTCATGGCTTGAGACAGCGAATCTAACTCAAAAGGCCATGCACCATTGAGACAATAGATTCTCGCTAGGAGGAAGGTGGAATCAATAGCCAAGACCGACTGAAAACAATTCACATCAAACCTCCCGCACTGCAAAAAGGCCTGATAGGCTTCATATTTAGGAGGATTAAGCGTAGAAAGCTTATTGGCCTTTTTCAGGGTCCAAAACCCCTTTAATTTTTCCCTGATTTCTACAATCAATTCCTCTTTTTGGCTTTTCAAGCCCCATATCGGTGGGAAATCATAAATATTATCTCCGGTTTTGGTGGATTCGAGACGGGAAGCTATTTGCAATGAATCGCCCTTTTGGTAGTAGGAACCCGTCACGACAAATTGGGCGTTTGTCAGTTCCTGCAAGGAAACCTCACCATCAGGATTGCCGGGTAAGACCCCGACCTGATCCTTGTATTTACGCATCATCTCAGGAGAGGTAGTTTTTACGTTTATCTGCCTAAGTCCCAAGGTTATCCAATCCGAAGCCATATTGCCAAAGGCATCTAGATTAGGATCGTTGGTAAAATTATTAAAAACGGCAACCGCCACTTTTTCCTGACGTACTTCCTCAGGCAATATATCCTTTGCATTGACTGATTGCACCCAATTTCCAATCAAAAAAAGTCCGATAAAAGCTAGAATAAGGACTGGAATTAGGAGTTTCTTATTAAAGCGTCGTGGACTAGCATTCTGCTGCAATTTGCCTTGCATTTCCGATCGTTTCGGAACCACAAAACCAGGATTAGACACAGCATATACTTCTATGGGTTCTTCGACATTTTTGAAGGCAAAAGAACCAAGGGAAGTGAGTTGATAGGCAGACTTATTTTTTACCTGATCGCGAATGGTCTTGGATAAGAGTACTGCTCCAGCCAAGCCGATGGATTCGATGCGAGAAGCCACATTGACCCCATGCCCAAAGGCATTATCGTTTTTGAAGAGCACATCGCCCAAGTGCATGCCAATGCGAACTGGTACTTCCGGTTCTGCTTGAAAGGCCGTTTGTATGACCAATGCACATGCAAGGGCCTTAGAGGAGCTATCGAAAGCAAGTAAAGCGCCATCGCCAAAATATTGTATAATCTCTCCCCCGTGTAGAGGAATTTCCGTTTGCACTACCTCTTTGAAACGATTCAATATCTTGAGGGCCGATTGTTCATTTTGCTGCATCAAAGCAGTATAGCCGACAATGTCGGCAAAAACGATGACGGCTAATTTGTGATCTACTGGATTAGGGTTCATGGCTTATCATCCAATATTCATGGCTTATCAATCCAATATAATAAGGATTCCAATCTTTTCCTTTCGATTGGCCTCAGGCACTAGAATTGTTGAATTTTGACAGATTTTACAAAAAAATGGTTCTAAGCGTTCTGCGAAGCAGGAAGGAATGTAAAGGCGCAAAATCTTGCGCCTCCACAAGTCATAGCGACTAAGAAAAGTAAGATACCGAGCGTTCTGCGAAGCAGCAGCCCCCCCCCAAAAAAAACAGGATACCAAACCAAAAGCTCAGTAGCCTGCCCAAATATTATGAACATCAGTAGCTGCGGTTTGCAAACCGCAGCTAAACTATATTATCTACCAAAAGATAGAAAAATGGATTCCACCGCTGCTGGCGAGGCCAACACCGATAGTTGTAGTTACATTTTTCACGGTGAAGTTGTCATTGATCGGCACTTGCTGATCTACATTAGGAGTAGGCTGGATGATACCAGTTTGAGAAACCTTGATATCGCCCCCCAATTGAGAGTAAGCAGCACCTAAATTGTACTCCGCACCGACAGCGATTTTGTCTGTGATGAAGTAATTAAAACCAGCGATCAAGTTTAGCCCTACGCTCAATCCGCCAGCTGTTTCTGTACGAGTATTGATGTCAGACTTATAGACTACCGCTCCGTCTGCGTCTAAATACTGAAATTCATTGTCAAAGCTTACAGTCTCCGCTCCTAAGTAGGAAATCGGAATCTCAGCGCCCACATAAGGGTCAAGTTTTGGCGACTCCATCGCCATGTGCCATTCCATACCAGGGCTAAAGTTAAGACCAAACTGAGAGACAGTGGTACGAGTAACAGTGTCTACGCGGTATGCCGTAGGAAAACGAACCTCATCCGTATAGCCAAAAGTGTAGTCGCTAGTAGAGCTGTTGCTCTGAACACCAAAGCTCAATCTCACAGCGAGACGATCACTCAAATAGTAGCGTCCTAAGCCCTGAGGAATATCAAACTGATCGGAACGAAAGTTCTCTAGGGAAACGTTTTGCAGTCCTGTGATGCGAAACCCTAAGCCCCAATCTCCAGCTAATGGCTTGGTTTGTCCCATCGCTAGACTAAGGCCGACGAGTAGAAAGGCAAAAGTGAATAGAAAATTTTTCATACTTGAAATAATTGCTTTAATCGTGCAAACTCTCTTCAGGAGAGGATTGATAACAAGCGCGCAAATTACAAATATTCAGCAATTATGTATGAAGTATTGAGTAGGGAGTATAAAGTACTGGGTATGGAGTATAAAGAAAGCCTCACTTGGCCGCTCCACATTTCACGGTCTATTGAGTATGATGAACGCCAAACGATTTTTAAAGTAGTGTCTTTCTACTGAGTACGATCTACTATTTACTTTCTTTTTAGGTCTCAAAACCATATTTTCCTCGTAGCGGCACAAATCTAAATGACTGGAGGGTTTCGATTTCGAACTCATTATTGCCTTTACGACTGACAACCAGCATCTTTTGCTCATCAAGGTCTCCAGTTGGAATAACCATCTTCCCTTTCTCAGCGAGCTGTTTTTTGAGTGGTTCGGGAACTTTAGGGCTCGCAGCCGTAACAATTATTCGATCAAAGGGTTGATAAAGCGGCCAACCTTTGGAACCATCGCCTTGTAGCAATTTGCAGTTGCACTCCATATCTTCAAGTCGCGATTTGGCTAAGTGATGGAGTTTGGGATCGATTTCTACCGAAAAGACTCTCACCCCCATCGCACAAAGGACGGCCGCTTGATACCCTGAACCGGTACCGATTTCGAGTACCTTCATTTTGGGTTTCAAGCGCAAGAGTTGGCTTTGATAAGCAACCGTAAAAGGTTGACTAATCGTCTGTCCTTGAGGAATTGGCAAGGCTTTATCGACATAAGCATCGGCCTCAAAGGCCGTATCGACAAACTTATGTCGCGGCACTGCAAGGATCGCATCAAGTACCGTTTTGTCGGTGATACCGCGGTCCATCAATTCTTGTACGAGACGTTTACGTTGGCCTTTATGTTTGAAAGTATCGAGCATGTTTCAAAGTTCCCATAAATACACGAAATTTGCACTCAAAATTTCTCCTTCCTAATATGATCAAGCATCCAGATACATTTGACAAGCGCCACATTGGCCCCTCAGAAGCCGACCTGGCCCATATGCTGAAGGTGGTAAATGCCTCTTCCCTCGCCCAACTCATTGACGAAACCGTTCCGGCACGGATCAGATTCGAACAAAATCTCAAAACACTTGAAGCTTTAGGTGAAAATGAATACCTAAATCGCCTCAAAGGTATCGCTGCGCAAAACGAATTATATCGTAGCTATATCGGTTTAGGATATTTTGATTGCATCACCCCATCGGTGATTTTGCGCAATATATTCGAAAATCCGGGTTGGTACACCCAATACACTCCTTATCAGGCAGAAATTTCTCAGGGACGCCTCGAAGCGCTCCTCAATTTCCAGACCATGGTGAGTGATCTTACCGTCTTGCCCGTGGCGAACGCTTCTCTCCTTGATGAAGCTACTGCAGCTGCTGAAGCTATGAGCATGACCTTTGCCCAAAAGGGTAAAAAGGATCGTAAGAGCAATGCCAACGTCATTCTCGTTGATAAATATTGCTTACCTCAGACCATAGACGTTCTAAAAAGTAGATCTTCTGGTATCGGTATTGAAGTACGGATTGCGGATCCTAAAGACTTTGTCATCGACGAAAGCGTATTTGCTGCCCTCGTACAATATCCAGATCGTCGTGGTGAGGTAACTACCTATCAAGCGCTTGCCGATCAGTTGCACGCGCAGAAGAGTTATTTCATCGTTGCCGCAGATCTCATGTCTCTGGCCTTATTGCAAGCTCCCGGTGAGTTTGGCGCTGACGTAGCCGTGGGCACCGCCCAACGCTTTGGTGTACCGATGGGATATGGCGGACCTCATGCAGCTTATTTTGCTTGTAATGATGAATTTTTGCGTTTGCTACCCGGTCGTATTATCGGAGTATCCATCGATAGTCAGGGCAATCCTGCCATGCGCATGACCCTGCAAACGCGTGAACAACACATCCGTCGCGACAAAGCGACTTCCAATATTTGTACCGCTCAGGCACTTTTGGCTATCATGGCGGGTATGTATGCGGTATATCATGGCCCCAAGGGCGTCAAAAGTATCGCTAGCCGTATCCAAACCATGACCAGTAGTTTGGTGGCAGGACTTAAGACACTTGGCATTACTCCTCTCAATCAAAATTATTTTGACACCATCACCATAGAGGTAGCTGACGCTGATAGAGTGCGTGAGATAGCCCTTGGCGAACGCGTCAACCTATACTACGACCAAAATCAGGTAAGCATTTCGCTAGACGAATGCACCGAGCCAGCTGATGTCAAGCAGCTCCTTAGTATTTTTGCCCAAGCGACAAGCGCTAATCTCAATGGTTTTGAACCGACGACTATATTAGCCAATCCAAGCGCTACGCTTGCGACTGATTTACAGAGAACTTCAGAATATTTCACCCATCCAGTCTTTAACTCCTATCATTCAGAGACTGCGATGATGCGCTATATCAAATCTTTGGAAAACAAAGATTTGTCTCTCAATACTGCGATGATTCCATTGGGTTCTTGTACCATGAAGCTCAATGCCGCGACCGAACTCATGCCCGTTAGCTGGCCTGAATTTGCCAAGATGCACCCATTTGTACCCAAGTCTCAAGCCAAAGGTTATAATCAAATGGTAACTGAGTTAGGCGATATCTTATCAGACATTACTGGTTTTGCAGGTATCTCATTCCAACCCAATTCAGGTGCACAGGGTGAATATACTGGCTTAATGGTCATCAGAGCTTATCACGAAAGCCAAGGCAATACTCATCGCAATATCGCTTTGATTCCAGACTCCGCTCACGGCACTAATCCTGCTTCAGCAGTAATGGCAGGCATGAAAGTAGTCGTAGTTAAGACTGACGCTATCGGCAATATTGATATTGATGATCTTCGCGCCAAAGCAGAGAAGCATTCAGACAATCTTTCTTGCCTCATGATCACTTATCCTTCTACTTATGGGGTATTTGAAGAAGGCGTGATAGACATTTGTGAGATTATACACCAGCATGGTGGTCAGGTCTATATGGATGGTGCCAATATGAACGCTCAGGTTGGGTTGACCAGTCCTGGTTATATCGGCGCTGACGTTTGCCACCTAAATCTGCATAAAACATTTGCGATTCCTCACGGTGGTGGCGGACCAGGTATGGGCCCAATCGGCGTGGCTAAACATTTACTCCCCTTCCTACCCGGCCACGTCTTGGTCGAAACAGGTGGTAATGAAGCCATCAATGCGGTATCCGCGACTCCTTATGGCAGTACCTCTATCTTGTTGATCTCTTATGCCTACTGCCTCATGTTAGGTAGCGATGGTATGACTGAATCTACTCGTTATGCAATCCTCAACGCCAACTACCTCAAGAGCCGTTTGCAAGAGCAATATTCCGTACTTTTTGAAGGCACCAATGGTAGGGTCGCTCATGAGTTTATCCTCGACTTACGTGAATTCAAGCAAAAATGCGGTCTCGAAGTAGATGATATCACCAAGCGTTTGATTGACTATGGTTTCCATGCACCGACTGTTTCATGGCCGGTTCCCGGAACGATTATGATCGAGCCTACGGAAAGTGAGCCATTGAGTGAATTGGATCGTTTTTGCGATGCGATGATCAGCATTCGTAACGAAATCCAAGAGGTAGAATTAGGCTTAGTGGATAAGGAGGATAACGTCCTCCACAATGCCCCTCATACGCTAGCTCAGATTGCTGGCGACGAGTGGGAACATAGCTATCCTCGAAGTAAGGCGGCCTTCCCAGTACCGAGTTTACACGTACAGAAATTCTGGCCAAGCGTTGCCCGTGTCAATAATACCTTTGGCGATAGAAACGTAATTTGTACCTGTCCTCCGATTGAAGCTTACGCTGAGGAAGTATAAATTCAGATATAAGAAAAAGCCTCCATGCAGTGCATGGAGGCTTTTTTTATTCTTTCAATATCTTATGACTCAATTGGTATTGGTCTCCAGTCACAATGATCACATAATAATATCCGGCTGGCCAATCTTGAACGCCAATTTTGAGATCACTATAATTAATAATCGACCGTTTGAAGATTTCCTTTCCGAGACTATTAATAATGCGGAGGCTACTAGGAGTATTATTTTCACTAAACAACTCCCATTCCAAGAACAATGACTCTTTAACCGGAACCGGATATACAGTCAAGCGATTATTTTGGGTTAGCGCTTCGCTCAACTCAAGGACATTACTATAAGAGTAGCCGCCATCAAAGTCAACTTGGCGAATGCGGTAATACATTTTTTCAGTATCTAATTGTCTCACTCCATAATCTAAAGATTCGTAGTGATTCATCTCGGTGCTATTACCGACTCCTTTTACTCGATCAACCTCGGCGAATAGCATTCCATCGACACTGCGTTCGACAGAAAAGAAATCGTTATTCACTTCTTGAGAGGTTGTCCAATTTATACGCGCATCATTGCCTTGCAGAGAAACGCTAAAGTCTAACCATTCAACTGGTAAGGAAGGCGATGCTCCGACTCCCATTCCAAAACTTGCAACACTATTGAGTCCATCAAACTGGGCATAATGAAGCCCTCCTTCTGAACCATAAGCAGCGGGATTTATCGTGGAATAGCCACTTTGTCCAACCAAACCAGTGCTGGCAGCAATATCAGCGTTGTCAAATTGATTGGTCGTTCTGAACCATTCTACCGTCCCAAGAGAGGCTCCATTACTGCTTCCGAAGCTATTGCCTGCACTGATCATATCAGTCGAATCTGTCGGATCAAAATAAAATCGAATGTCTATAGTGGCTGGACTGACGCCATCGCTCTGTAGCAAAGCAGCATCATTTACTGTTGCTAAGGTAAAATCTCTAGGCATTACAAAATATCCCGTTCCGGCACCGCCGTTAGTAACCTCACGGTCGCTACTATCATCCCTTCTTAATTCTATAAAATCAATCGGAGTAACATTGGAGCCATGATTAATGGCAAAGAGAATTTTATTAGAGTTTAAAGGATCAAAGTAATAGGTCCAGCCTGCTTCGTATGTACCTGTACAGAAGTCTGAAGCTCTAATTGTTCCATTGGTTACGCTAGGATTGAGACTATGAGTACCTCCACTATAAATCGCATCAGTATCTGTGACTGGATAGTTGAGCGAAGCGCCAACATTACAACCGGCATCCCGCCAATCAGGTTGGTAATTGCTATTATCTCCCTGATTATTGGGGAAAACGTCATAGGCTAAGACAGTAGAGCCATCTAATGCTGAGATAGCACTTGAGCCTGTATTACCATTGCCTTGCCCTGCTTCATAACCGTTATCAACGGGAGGATTAGTCGAGACATCTTTGATGAGATGATCAGCATCACTAGAGTCAAAACAATCCAATAAACCATCTTTATCAGCATCAGTGGTACAATTCACATCCGCTACCCCATTGCCATCAACACTAGAATCCCAAGCTTCATCGATATCAGGGTCGAGATCATTATCACTGTCTGTATCGAGATAATCCGGCAGATCGGTCCCATCATGATTGTAAGGAGTGATGCCGTAAGTGGCTGCATTGTTGACAGAATTTGTATTGTCATAGTTTTGATAGGAAGAGAAGTTCGTCGGTACCCCATTGCTATCATAGGTAGTATTGGGACTCACATAAGTATTGGTAAGATTGGTGCCCGTAGCTTGTCCTTCGATATAATCAAAGATCCCATCGTTATCGGCATCTAAATCAATAAAATCCGGTACGCCATCTTCATCCCTATCTGCATAGGCTCCAGGATTACTACTGCTTCCCAGAACGTAAGAACCATCAGCTAATGCTAATAATCGCGGCGTTCCGCTATCTGCGGGATCATAAGAGTTGACATATCCATTGTTACCAACAGCATTATCAATCCGACCATCATTATCCGCATCCGTAGCTCCAACTTCGACGACATCTAAAATACCATCATTGTCTGCATCAAGATCCAGATGATTGGGATAGCCATCACCATCTTGATCAATCAAGGTCGATCCAGCACCATTTTGCAAACTGATTGTTCCATCTCCATCTGCTAGACCATCGCTATTAGTATCCGTTCCAGTTGTTTGTAGGAGCGCAGATCCATTGGTTCCATCTCCTCCAGGTCCATCACTTGCATTAGCATCATAGAGATCAACTAAGCCATCCTGATCAGTATCGGTAGCTCTGGCGTTATCAACGATACCATTGCCATCAATATCAATCCCCCAAGCTTCTATGAGATCAGGTACGCCATCATTGTCTGCGTCGAGATCTAAATAATCGGGATAGCCATCGCTATCTGTATCAAGATTTTCGTTATTCCCGTGTTCCCAGCTAAAACCTGCCTCGTTGGGCTTACCATTGTTATCGCTATCTGTTCCATCTGTGCGGACTAAGGCCGAGCCATCTTCCATGCTACCTGTACCCGGACCATCGTCATTATCCATATCATATACATCAACGAGACCGTCTGAATCGACATCAGCACTCAAATCAGTTCGCCCGTCGCCATTATTATCAACTCCTCCGGCTTCAATCAAATCGGGAATTCCATCTTGATCAGCATCTAGGTCATATGCATTGGGAATCCCATCGCCATCAAGATTCTCGTTATTACCACTTCCATCAAACCATGTATCAATTACTCCATCCGCATCCGTATCATCCGTCATCAAGAGTGGATCAGTTGTATCTTCAATCCCTCCTATTCCATCATCATCAGAATCATAGACATCAGCAAAACCATCATTGTCCGCATCTGTGGTAATATCGACACGACCATCGCCGTCGTTATCCACCCCGCCCGATTCGACTAAATCAGGAATACCATCATTGTCAGCATCTAAGTCTAGAAAATCAGGGATGCCATCAGCATCAGAATCCTTTAGGGTCAAGATTTGAGGAGTGCTACTAAAAACAGGATCAGAACTATTGCTATCATAAATATCTAACCATCCATCACCATCTGTATCAGTAAGAGCGGGGAAGGTTCCATCATTATTTAATCCATCAACTCGTCCATCACCATTATTGTCTATCCCTCCGGCTTCAACAATGTCGGGAATACCGTCGTTGTCTGAGTCTAAGTCTAGTGCATTAGGGATGCCATCATTATCAGTATCTAAATCGGGATCAATCTGCGGACAATTGAAAGGCCCCGTCATATCTGTAGAAGTAGCTGGGATCGTCCTTGCGGTTCCGATCAAGTTTCCCGATAAATCCATCCTTTGCAGACTTGTGCCTAAACCAGTCCATAAATCCCCATTGAAAGTAACCGCCATTTGATAGGTGCTACCATTATAAATGAGCCATGTAAAATCTTCGGTTCCAATATCAAATGTCCAAATACCAACAGTAGTAGAGCCATACAAGCGACCAGCTGTACCTTCTCCAGAAATCACAAAGTCTCCATATCCACCTCGTACACGAGGCCCCAATGCTACGGCAGAACCAGAAAAACTTAATCCATCGGCTGCTAAAGGAACTCTATATATTTCAATATGATCTCCTCCCCCTGAGGGTTCTGTTGCGATATATAAATTTCCTTCATAATAAGTAGCTCCCCCACTTTCTAAGTTGCCGGTAATTTGGCTACCAAGATCTCCCACTAATCCATGTGTATTTGTTACTTGATTGTAATAGTAGACAAAGACCGTATCTCCATAGTAGATGAGATTATTATCGGCATTGGCAGCCAATGCATTCACTATTCCGCTCACATATGGAGAAGAAGTCTTTAATGAGGTCGCTCCGGTATTAACATTTACTTCATAGATATTTCCACTAGCATCGCCAGAAAGAATAACCGTTTCCAAGCAGTTAATGGTGCCACCTTCTAGTATATCCGGAATACCGTCATTATCATCATCTAAATCGACACTATCTGTAACTCCGTCTCCGTCGGAATCTTTTATTTCTCTGAAATCTACCTCTGGAGTTGTAGTCGTATCAAGATTTGGTAAATCTGAAGCTCCATTATTCTGATCATCGTTTACATCGAAAAGACTACCTATCGTTTCAACATCATCATAGACATCTAATAACCCATCTTTATCTGTATCATTATTAGAAGTCGCTGCTATATAACCAGCTTCCATAGTATCATTTAGAGCGTCATTATCTGAATCTGTATCTAAATAATCTGGGATATAATCTCCATCTGTATCTATTGGTATTAATCCACTTATTACAACATTATTATCATAAGCATCTATTAAACCGTCCATATCAGCATCTGCTGTTGATGGATTTGACAC
>JBGCFA010000103.1:0-55570 GCA_045106675.1 Bacteroidia bacterium | reverse complement strand
ATGCCTCAGAAGCTCGTAATCGCTCCACCAAAAACTGCTCTTGATGATCGCTATACTCCTCATTGGCGAAGGCAGACTCGATCAAGGCAAATACTTGAGCGTGGTCGCTAGGTGTTTCTGGTCGGATGTGGAGCTGCATGGTAATTAGGATGTTTTTTCCTCGCCCAGTCCCCTCCGAAGAAGGATATTCCCCTTCGGAGGGGGCTGGGTCAGGAATTATATTTAAAATAAAATACTCCTATATTAAGTAATAGTGTTGATCATCACTCTCAAGCCTGCGACTAAACCCCAAACCCGCAAAACATGACAAACGAAAACCTAAACGGATATGTAGCGCCCGGCTTTGAGCGAGTGGCAGAGGCATTTAAAGATAATTTTGCCAAGCGGGGAGAAATTGGTGCGGCTTGCTGTGCTTATCATCGCGGCGAAAAAGTAGTGGATCTATGGGGCGGATTGCGGGATCACAAAAAGAAACTCCCGTGGGAAGAGGATACGCTGATACTGGTGTTTTCGACGACCAAAGGAATCGCGTCGATGAGCGTTGCCTTGGCTCATAGTAGGGGCTTACTCGACTTCGACGAACGCGTGGCTCACTATTGGCCAGAGTTTGCTCAAAATGGCAAAGAAAACATCACCGTTCGGCAGCTATTATCTCATCAAGCGGGGCTGCCGGTCATTGATCATAAATTGAAATACGAGGATTTTGTCGATCCAGATCGTATTGGCAGTATCATTGCTGCGCAAAGGCCGCTTTGGGAAGCGGGTACGCGACATGGCTATCATGGCATCAGTCTGGGTTGGTACGAAAGCGAACTGATCCGCAGAGTAGATCCGAAAAAACGTCGCTTGGGAGCGTTCTTCGCAGAAGAAATAGCAGCGAAACTTGATCTGGAATTTTATATCGGCCTACCCAAAGAGATACCAGACAGTCGCATCGCACGCCTCAAGCCAATTGCGATCTGGAAGATGCTTTTCAATATGGACAAACTGCCCCCTGAGTTTGCCAAACAAATGATGAAACCTTGGAGTGATACTGCTAAGACATTCAGTAATCCGTCTGTTTTTCGCGATCTCAATAATCTCAATCAGCGCAAATGGCAAGAGATCGAACTGCCTGCTGCCAATGGAGTTGGACAGGTGCGGAGTATCGCCAAAGCATATAGTGAATTTGCTACTGGCGGTAAGGAATTAGGTATCCGTGATGAGACCTTTGCGGCTTTACTACCTCCTGCCGAAATCCCTCCTAGTGGCGCTAAGGACGAAATTTTACGTTTTGATACTGCTTTTTCGCTTGGTTATTGCAAGCCAGCTCCGGGGATGCAGTTTGGTAGTAGTACGAACTCTTTTGGTACGCCGGGAGCGGGTGGTTCATTTGCCTTTGCTGATCCTGATAAGGAAATCAGTTTTGCCTACGCCATGAATCGGATGGGGTATTACCTGATTGATGATCCCCGTGAAAAATCTTTACGCGATGCGGTTTATGAGAGCGTCGAGAGTTTAGTCGCGAGAGAAATATCCAATGTCGAAACTCAATCTAAAATGTAGAAGGGTTCTACCAAAATTCTCAACAACAGACTATAAGCTAAATTCCGTATTTTTGAAGGGTGGAACCCTATATCCCTTTTTTCCTGATCGCGGCTGCCTTGCTACTTGCTTGGCTGGCTTGGCGTGGTATCACTCGGGGAGAAGTACAGGGAACCTATGATAAACAAGGCACACGCGATCCTCGCTACTATTTGCGAGTGATCAGTTATGTGCTCGGCGCAATATTATTTTTGGTATTGGCCGTGAGACAGCTTCTGGATCAATACCCTTGGTATTGGCTAGCGGCTGGAGTAGTGGGGCTTATTGGTTTGAGTTGGTTTTTGGCGCGTGTCCCGGCTTGGCTGCGCAATGCTAAAGAAAGAGCGCTACAACCTTTACAAAAGCCGCTCAAAGACATCCCCGTACAAGCTGAAGAAGTAAAGCTTTGGTCCTTGGCCGCAATTGCCTTTTACGCTAAACTCCGCACTTGGCCGGATGATACTTTGCAATTGAAAAGCAAGGCAAAAGTAGCTGCCAAAAGCTATCTCAAAAAGGATTGGGAGATCGACAATGTAGAAGAGTTTGATGAGATTCAGCATTGGTTGCTTGAGACTGGACATCGACAAGGCTTTCGGGCGCTGGTCAATCTTGTCGATCAGATGTCAGATCAAGGTCTCTTGACCTTTGCCCAAGAGGTGCAAACCGGTACCCGAACGTTAGAGGACGGGGCTGAGCCTGATGAGATAATCCACCGTTTACGTCTGATAAAAGAAGATGCGGAACGTCTGCGTATGAATGGTTTCTTGGCGTGGGACTTATTACGCTACCTAGACAATTGTCGTTTGGGTTATCTCGCTGGCTATATGAACCAAGACGAAGCCGAAAGTGCCATGCATTCAGCTTCTCAGGTGTTGCAAAGTCGTTTTTCAAGCTGGCGCGAGTTAGCTGACAACTTTTTACTGGGCCGCGAGTTTTGGTCGATCAGAGCCAGTCGTGAAGATGGTTCCCTTTACAGGAACGCCATCTCTCAACTATTTGATGATCCAGAAAGCCTCTGGCATGAAATCCCTTTCAATCTCGCTTTGGCGAAATAGTCAACCGTAAAGGCGCAAGGTTTTGAGTCTACGAAATTGCAAAGGCGCAAAATCTTGCGCCTCAACCGCTTCCGCTTCAATAATTTCCCCATCAACCGTTTCTGCTTCTACAGCTTGCGCCTCAAAGAAGCGTTCTGCGAAGCCGAGACAATGACTACGGACTCCCTAACTACCGCAATATATCTGAAAGTTTCTCTCTCAATTGCATCGGAGACTGAAAGTGGATGGTGTTGAGTCCGACTCTTCTGGCTCCTTTGATATTGCGCTCAGAGTCGTCTATAAACAATGTCTTGCTAGGGTCGAGTTGATAGCGTTCGATCATGAGTTGGTAGATTTTGACATCTGGTTTTTTGAGATTTTCCTGTCCACTAACCAATATACCTTCAAACCAGCCCAAAAAGTCGTAGCGTTCCAGTGCAACTGGAAATGTCTCAGCGGACCAATTGGTGAGGGCCAACATACGATAACGGCCAGAGCGTTTGAGTGTGTCTAGCAACTCTAGCGTTCCGAAAATCGGTCCTCCCAACATCTCTTCCCAACGGTCATAAAAAGCTCTAATTTCGGCTTCCCATTCAGGCTGTTGACTAACGAGTAATTCGGTCGCATCTGAGAGCGAACGCCCCCCATCTTGCAATTCGTTCCAATCGTGGGTCGTTACGCTGGCGAGAAAATCCTCCATCTTGGTCTCATCCTCAAATATCTTGCGATACATATAGCGGGGATTCCAGTCAATCAATACTCCGCCAAGGTCAAAAATGATAGTATCAATCATAGGCGGCAAGATAGGATTTTTGCGCGAAAGGCTGCATTTTAGTAGCGATGATTCCTTCTTCAAGACTAGCGGTTTTGGTCCGCATCGCCTTGCCGCAATTACAGACCTACGTACAGACAGAGGTTAAGCAATACCTCGAACAAGCAGAGTTCGGTTTCGACGCTAAAGAAATCCGTAAAACAGACGTAAAACTCAATGGTGAAGTACGTTTACTCCAAGACCAGCAAAACCTGATTACAGAACTCCCTTTGAGTATTGAGACGAGGGTCTTGCCGAGTTTATTTGGAGGATTGGGAGTGTTGAATCTGTTGGATAAAATCAGTCAAATAAGCTTTGCCATCAGGCTGCGATTGCGTACGCACCTTCAAATCAGTGCAAACGGAAAATTACAATCCTCTACCCACGCAGAGTTTTTTTGGGAGGAAAAGCCAATGGCAGGTTTGGTCTCACTCGCTGGGGTAATGGGCGGTTTGATTGAAAATAAATTGACCGATATTTGCTTCGCGATTGATATGGCGATTCCTCAAGCGGTGCCATTGCGGTCTTATGAGCAGGAAATCTGGCAATCGCTCCATCAATGGGAGCAGATTGAAAAGGAGCCTCCATTGTGGTTTCACGTTGCTCCAGATCAAAGAGAGACTAACCGTAAAATAGGACTGGAGGATAATCATCTTCAAACAGAACTAGTCTTGCAAGCTAAACCAGTGGTAAGTCTGCAAACTAAAACTCCTGCTTCTGAGACTCCAGCTTTGCCCAAGCAATATGCTCCCTTTGACGATGCAGAAAACCAGCAGACGATTCACTTGCGCACCACACTAGAGGATCTCAACGAATATCTAGCTAAGCAAAGATTTCAGGATGATACCGCAGATTTGGCGGTTTTTTCACCGCAATTGCAAGTTCACGAATCACATTGGGAACTACGGCTCGAAATCAAAGGCCGTCTGTACAAAGCCCCAGTAAAGGGCGATTTGTCATTGTTTTTGGAAATCTCCACTGAGGAGGCGAATCCACAGATCAAATTATTGCGTTACGAACTACATACCGCTTCTTTGGCGTTGCGGCTAGCGCTCTATTTGTGGTCTGACGAAAAGCTACAAGCCTTACTACAAGGAGAATTGGATCAATTGCTGGCAGACATTGGAGGTGCAATCGAGCATGCTTGGGCCACCCTCAGCTTGCCGGAGCCGTTTTTATGGCAGGCTAGTGAGATCAAGGCAAACTTGAGTCATGCTACGCTAACGCCCCAATCCCTCAGTCTTGACTACCAGTTTAACGGTACTGCGGAAGTGATTTTGGGCTAAATATCACTACCTTTGTAAACGATGAATTTTCGATACCTGCTACTTACTATCATAGCTTTGAGCTATTGCTCCTTGAGTGCTCAAAACCCAGATTTTGATCTATTTACGGAGGAGGTTTACAGCACTGGCTGGTCTCACCCTACGGGCATGATATTCGATGCCAATGGGCAGATGTATGTTTGGGATCGCTTTGGTAGATTTTATACCACACCAGACGGGGTAAAGCCTAGTGGACCAACCATCAATATCGAAACCGAAGTCGGTAGTTGGAATGATCACGGCTTACTCAATGTCGTGCTAGACCCAGACTTCCTCAACAATGGGCATATCTATCTCCTCTATGTAGTCAATCGCCATTACTTACTGTATTTCGGTACACCTGACTATGATCCCAGTATCAAACTCCCCAAGCAAGCAACCATAGGTCGTCTGACTCGCTTTACTTTAGATCCTGCAGATAATTTCCGCTCTTTGGTACCTGATAGTCGTCATGTAATTTTGGGTAAAACGATAGATGACGGATTCCCGCTGATGCACAAATCGCATGGTCTGGGAGGATTGGCCTTTGGGCGTGATGGGACATTACTGATTAGTTGCGGAGATGGCTCGGCTTATGATGGTCCAGATAATGGCGATGATGCTTTTGGTTCTTTTGCCTTGCAAGGATTAGCTGATGGGATCTTAAAACCCTATGAAAATGTAGGTGCTTTTAGGGCACAGATGGTTGATTCTCATAACGGCAAAGTGCTACGAGTGGACGCGTTCAGCGGAGCTGGCATCCCTAGTAATCCTTACTATGATGCTAGTAATCCTCAATCACCTCGCTCTAGAGTATGGGCCATGGGGTTGCGTAATCCTTATCGACTAAGTGTACAGCCCGGGACGGGTTCTACTGATCCGGCAGCAGCTGATCCGGGAGTGTTATTTGTCTCTGATGTGGGCTGGAAGCGGTGGGAAGAAATTAATATCGTGGATGTGCCGGGACTAAACTTTGGTTGGCCGCTATTTGAGGGAATGTGGAGTGAACCTTTTTATCGCGATGTGATCACGGATCATCCTCAGGCTCCTAATCCTCTTTCGGGGGGCGGTTGTGAGCAAGATTATTATAGTTTTCAAGATTTACTCGTTCAGCCGACAGGCGAACTGACTCCAAGCTTTCCTCATCCTTGCGACCCTAATGAGCAGATTGGAGCAAATATGCCTCGCTTTGTCCACCGTTGGCCTGCCCTCACTTGGCCCAACAATACAGGTAGCAAACAAGGCATCGTCAGTTATCCGGATGAGGATGCTGAAGGAAATCCAATCGCAATGCCGATCAATGATCCGGCCTCGCAGCTTAGCGGGAAGACCTTCCGGGGAACTTGTATCATCGGAGGGATGTTTTATGAAGGGGATGTGTTTCCCGAGATTTATCAGAATAGTTATTTAGCTGCTGATTATGCCGGATTTTTTAAGTGGATACGTCTCAACGAAGAAAATAATATTGTGGCTATTGATAGCTTTCCCGGTGGCATCAAAAATGTGCATCATTTGGCTTATAATCCCGCAGATGAGTGCATTTACTATATGAATTATTCCGACTTCCGGATCTACCGCATCTGCTATGGCGGCAATCCCGTCCCCAAAGTCGTGATTGAAGCGGATCGATATTATGGGGCTTCGCCCTTGACGGTGCAGTTTGAAGGCGGCAATTCTTTTGATCCGCAAGAAGAACCCTTGACTTACGAATGGGACTTTGGCAACGGCAATATCCAGACTACGCCTGCGGCGAACGTTACCTTTGAAGCGCCGGACAATAAACCCTACTCGATCTGGGTAAGTTTGACGGTCACCGATAGTGCTGGACAGTCAAGCCAAGACTCCATTCTTATATCGCTCAACAATAGTCCACCTACGGTCGAAATCACCAGCTTCCCAGACACTTTTGAGTATAGCCTCAATGGGATTTCGAATTTGCCTTTGCAAGCAGAAGTCGTAGATCAAGAGCATTCGGGAGCTGAATTGCATTACGCTTGGAAAGCATTTTTGCATCACAATACGCACTTTCATGCGGAGCCTACTGACAATGCAGTTAGCAGTTGGGCCAGTATCAGTCCCGAAGGTTGTAATGAAGAGACCTATTACTATCGGGTAAGGCTAGAAGTTACCGATGCATCGGGTTTGATCGGCGTGGATGAGAACATCATCTACCCATATTGTGGAGCAGCAATAGTGGATTGGCTCGATCTCGGGATAGAACGCTTTGATGATAAACTTCGCCTGACTTGGACTACTCAAAATGAAACAGAAGGCCTCCGTTTTGTCGTTCAGCGCAGCGAAGATCCTATCAACTTTAGACCTGTAAGCGAGCGTGTCAATGGCGGGCAAAATACCTACAGCTTTGACGATCTTCAGCCGATCAACGGGCAAAACTATTATCGCATCGCAGCAGTTCGTCAAGATGGCTTTGAATATTTTAGTGAAATCCGCAAAGTTGAATTTCCACCTCCGCCAGCCTTTGAACTATTTCCCAATCCGGTAGATCGTTTGATCCATGTAGAGATGCGTCGGATTTATGGCGAAGGCGAATTGATCCTTAGTGATATCAACGGCAGAGTTGTATTACATCAAAAGTGGGAGGCCGAAAAAGATGATTTTGCGGACCAAATATTGATTGAACACCTTCCTTTGGGGCTATATTTTTATCAGTTAGACAATGGAAAAGCGCGTATTAGCGGTAAGCTTCTCAAAACACAGTAAGATGCAGCAGCGACTATATAGATTTTTCTTTTTGACTCTCCTTGCAGGAACGCTTAGTCTCCAGGCCCAGCCCGAAGGTTTTAGCGATCAACTCGTCAGCAATGGTTGGAATCAAGCTACTGGACTGACCTTCGACGAAAATGGGCGAATGTACGTTTGGGAGAAGCAGGGCTTAGTTTGGGTCGTCGAAAACGGAGTCAGGCAAGCTGAACCTTTGGTAGATATCCGCGAAGAAATCACCAATTATAGCGACCACGGGCTATTAGGCTTTGCGCTACATCCTAATTTTCTCAACAATGGTTACTTCTTTTTGCTCTATCCCGTAGATCGTCATCACTTGCTGTATTACGGCACTCCTGACTATGATCCTACGGTAACGATCCGTGAACAAGCGATCATAGGTCGCGTGACTCGATACACTGCCAATGTCAACGATAGCCTCAATTCTACCGTTGAAAACAGTCGCAAGATATTGATTGGAGAGACCATCGATACGGGCTTACCGCTGTTGCATAAATCTCATGGCGTAGGCTCGCTAGTGTTTGGTAATGATGGTACTTTGATGATCAGCATGGGCGACGGAGCTTCTTATGCGGGCACCGACAATGGCGGAGATGCTGCTGGTTCTTTTGCGCCCCAAGGCTTTGCTGATGGTATTATTCGCGATGAAGAAAATGTAGGGGCATTTCGTGCCCAAATGATCAATAGCCACAATGGCAAAATGCTCCGCATCGATCCCTTGACAGGCGATGGCATCCCAAGCAATCCATTTTACGACCCCGCCAATCCGCGTGCGCCTCAGTCTCGCGTCTGGGCCATGGGTTTTCGTAATCCTTATCGCTTTTCTTGGATTCCCGGCACGGGTAGCCACAATCCAGCTGATGGAGATCCGGGCGTATTTATGCTGGGTGATGTGGGTTGGGCTTATTGGGAAGAGGTCAATCGTATCGATCAAGCAGGGATGAACTTCGGTTGGCCGATCTATGAAGGCATGAAAAGTCGCTGGCAATACTCTTCTCGCAAGACTCCCAATCGCGATATGCCCAATCCCCTATTTGATGGTACCAATTGTGATAAAGAGTTTTTTGACTTCCAAGACCTACTCTCACAAGCCACGGAAAACAGTTTAGATCGTCCCAATCCTTGTTCGCCTACTCAACAAATTGATCCTTCGCTGACTTTTGAGCACGTGCGCCCTATCCTCACTTGGTCCAATTTTGAATGGAATGACGAGGAGCAAGACACTTATGTGCCTGCTTATGATGCAGATGGACATGCAATTTTTTATAGCCTAGACGATGCCCAAAGTCCCGTCGAAGGCAGCTTTTTTAATGGAAATAGCTCTATTAGTGGAGTTTGGTATACAGGAACTTCTTTTCCTGAAGAGTATCAAAACAGTTTTTATATCGCCGACTATACGGGCTGGATCAAACAACTCAAATTTGACAATAGTGGTAATTTAGTGAGCGTCGATTCCTTTTCTCATGCTTCGCAGAACTTGGTGGTCCTTACTCAAAACCCTCAGGACGAATGCCTCTATTATATCAGTTTCTCTGGCAATTCGCAGATACGCCGCATTTGTTATGGCGGCAACCCTCCTCCCACAGCAGTGATCGAAGCGGATAAATATTATGGTCCCAGCCCCTTGAATGTCGATTTTTCTGCTAATCAATCCTTTGATCCCGATGGTCAGACCTTAAGCTACCTTTGGGACTTTGGAGATGGAACCACTAGCACTGACATAGAGCCGAGTCATATTTTTACGACTTCGTCGAACGCTCCCACTCCTTTTGAGATCAGCCTCACGGTGACAGATAGCGAAAATGAAGAGCACATCGCCACAAAGATCATTTCGCTCAACAATACACCCCCTGTCGTCAATATCAGCAGTCTCCAAGACAGCACGGCTTATACCACGAGCGGTATCAGTGAGTGGGCCTTAGAGGCAGAGGTAAGCGACGCTGAGCATAGCAATGATGAATTGATCTACGCTTGGCGCACGACCTTGCATCATAACTCACACTTTCACGATGAGCCTATAGACAACGCGCGAACAACTTCTGCTTTTGTGGCCGGAGAAGGCTGCCAAGCAACCGAAACCTTTTATTACAATATTCGCTTGATGGTCACTGATCCGGCGGGTTTGTCAGCGACGGACGAGCGTAAACTACTTCCCTATTGTGGTACTCCTATGGCCGAGTTTATGTCTGTCGATGCTGATGCTTTCGATAAACATGTACGGATCGAGTGGGAAAGCTTCGCTGAACTCCCCGGTATACTATATGAAGTTGAGCGTTCGGCCGACGGCCTACACTTCAAAAGCATCGGTCAAATCAGTGAAACCGGCCAATCTAAATACGAGTTGCTCGATGAAAGCCCTATTATGGGCGAAAATTTCTATCGCATCTTAGCCATTGATCCGGACGGATATTTTGATTTTTCTAAGGTCGTTAGCACCCGATTTCCCGGTCGAGCTGCGATTGAGGTTTACCCTAATCCAGTATTTGATGAAATCAATATCTACTTCCAAGAAATCCAAGGCGAAGTCGAAATCATTCTCTACAACCTCCAAGGACAAGTAGTCAGACGCCAAGCTTGGACTGATGATCGCGAAGAGGTCGAAAAACGATTATTTGTGCCGACGCTGCCTCCTGGCGTTTATCTCTACCGAGTGGTTTCCCAAAACGCAGTCAAAGAGGGGAAGTTTATCAAACAGCCCTAGGGAGAATATTCGATACCCAATAAAAATGTCCAATGTAGAACCCTTCTACATTGGACATTTTTATTATTTAGCTCTTCATTCTCGCTTCGCGGAACGCTTACTTATTGAGCCGTAACGGGCAAGGAAAACTTGATGCGTACTTCGTCGCCTAAAATCCAACTTGATTCTCCTAAGTGAAAGTCAAGGCGATTGATGTTAAACTTGCCTTTGAAGACCTCATTTTCTACCGTAAATGGGACGTTGATATCCTTACTTTTACCTTTGATCGTCAATGTGCCTTTGGCTTGGTAACCACTGCTGGTTTTGCTGATACTACTTGAGACAAAGCGGATGCTTGGATACTTAGCCGCATCAAAATACTCCTCCTTCACAAGGTCTTTATCCCGCAATTCGATTCCAGTATTGATCGTACTTACTTTCACCTCAGCGTTGATAGAACTACCTGCCAAATCGCTCGGATCAAAGATGACCGTTCCCGTAGGGCTAGACAAAGATCCGTCTACAGCTACGCCCATATTATTGATCTCAAAACTGACAGCAGCACTACTGCTATTAAGCTGATAGGTAGTGAGTAAGGGGGCGGCAGCAAAGACTAGGAAGAAGCTCGAAAACAAAAGGGTATTAATATATTTCATATAGGTCAATCTGTTTAGTGGGTTTACATTTTAGCAAACGTGATGCAACTCTCTTTGTTCTAGCGGCCTCTTTATAACGTGCTTGAATCGGTAAGGAGTTTGGCTAAACCGGAAATATCGGAGATCGAATTTACACTGTTAAAGTTTTCTTAAAGTGTCTACTTCGGGCAAACAAGCACATTTAGCCAGCCGTAATAAAAGGGCAATCACATCTAAATCCTTTGTCTATATGAAAAATCTACTTTCATACTTATTGGTTTCTCTGGTGGTAAGTATTACCACATTAGGGATGTACCACTATGCCGGCTGGGGAACGCACAATGCGACACTAAGCGAAACGACTTCCCTAACCCAAAACGAGACTTATACAGTTGCTAATCGCAATCTCCAACCGGCTTATTTGAATACAAGTATCAGTGGAGCACCTACTGATTTTCATATAGCGGCTGACGAAGCCATGCCTGCCGTCGTGCATATCACGGCCAAGCAAACGGTCAACGCCTACGGCAATGATCCTTTTTATGAATTATTTGGCTGGGGCCAAAGAGGAGGACGACAAGGTAGCTCGACAGGTTCTGGCGTGATATTGAGTGCCGATGGCTATATCGTTACCAACAATCATGTGATCAAAGATGCTGACGAACTCAGCGTAACCCTCTTTGACAATCGAACTTATAAAGCCAAAGTGATTGGTACTGATCCCTCCACCGATCTAGGATTGATCAAAATTGAAGCGTCTGGCCTACCGGCTATGAAACTCGCCAATTCGGATGCAGTGCGCGTCGGAGAGTGGGTCCTCGCAGTGGGCAATCCCTTCAACCTTGCCTCTACAGCAACGGCCGGTATCATCAGTGCTATCGGTCGTGATCTCGAGATCATCAAGGATCAAATGGCGATCGAATCATTCATCCAAACTGACGCAGCCGTTAATCCCGGTAATTCAGGAGGGGCACTCGTCAATCTGGAAGGGCATTTGATCGGCGTCAATACCGCCATCGCTTCACCAACTGGTACTTATGCGGGTTATGCTTTTGCCGTACCCGCCAACATCGTCAAAAAGGTAGTGAGCGACCTCAAAGAATTTGGTCATGTACAACGCGCCTTCCTCGGTGTCTCTAAAATCCGTACGCTCAACGGAGATATCGCCCAAAGCGAAGGTTTAAATATTACAGAAGGAGTTTTGATTGATCAACTTGCCAGCTTAGGGGGAGCCTATAAAGGTGGACTTGAAGAAGGTGATGTGATCGTTGAGGTCAATGGTATCGATATCAAGAATGATGCAAAGCTACGTGAACTTGTAGCCCGCAACCGCCCCGGCGATAAAGTCGATATCAAAGTATATCGAGATGGTAATTACCTCAGCATGCCGATCCAATTGACCAATTCAACAGGTGAAATCACCCTCAATACCTTCTATCGTAGTGAACAGCTCACTAAGCTCGGAGTTGAGTTTAGAGACCTGACCACTGATGAATTAGGCAGATTACAAATAGACAATGGAGTATTGGTTTCGCGCTTGCATGCCGGTACACTGCGTCAACAAACAGATATTAAAGAGAATTTCATCATCGTAGAGGTGAATGATGAACAGTTAAATTCAACGGATACACTCACCAAAATCCTTGAACAAGATTCGGGTAAGGTGAAACTGACAGGATTTTATCCGCGAGCTTACCGATTGGTCTCCTATGTCGTTGAGCTCTAAGTGGCCCTTGCCCTTGCATAGTGTCAGCGCCCTTCTACGAGCTGTGGAAGGGCGTTTTTTGGTTGAGGTGTGGCGACGCAATATTTTGCGTCGTTACGATAAGACAAGACCTTCCAATAATTCTATATAGATCCCAATCCCTTCCTCGATTTCTGAGAGATGGATGTATTCGTTCGCAGTATGCGAACGCGCAGAATCACCGGGACCGACCTTAATGGTAGGAAAAGGCATCAAGGCTTGGTCTGAGAGTGTAGGAGAGCCATAAACTTTTCGATTGAGCGTTCGGCCGCGCCGAACGATGGGATGATCTGCATCGAGACGCGAAGAGTTCAAACGAAAAGAACGCGGCTTGACTTCACATCGAGTATGCTCGTCAATGATCTCAAAAGCTTGCTGATTGCTATAAAGTTCGTTAGTGCGAACATCAACAACGAAATGGCAGCTATCGGGCACTACATTGTGCTGAGAGCCTGCCTCGATTTGCGTCACACTCATCTTGACTGGTCCGAGAAAATCTGAGACTTGCTCAAACTGATAGTTTTGAAACCATGCTAAGTCAGGCATCGCTTCATAGATGGCATTGACTCCTTCATTGCGAGCTGCGTGACCTGATTTGCCTTTTCCGTAGCAGTCCAAAACCATAAGCCCTTTTTCGGCTATGGCTAGCTGCATTTCCGTAGGTTCGCCGACGATACCGAGTTCTATCGTTCCCAGCAGGGGTAAAATACTGGCAATCCCATTGGCACCGCTGATCTCCTCCTCTGCCGTAGCGGCTAGTATCAAATTGAAGGGGAGGTCTTCTCGCTGATAAAAGTGCAAAAAGCAGCTAATCAGGCTCACCAATGGCCCTCCCGCATCATTGCTCCCTAAGCCATATAGCGTATCCCCTTCGATCGTAGGAGCATGCGGGTCCCGAGTCCAATCTTCTTTGGCTCGTACCGTATCATGATGTGAGTTGAGGAGTATGGTCGGTTTTCCTGCGGAGAACGCTTGGTTTTGGGCCCACACATTGTTGCCTTGCCGATGGGTTTTGACGCCTTTCCCTTGCAGGAACGCTTCGATACAAGCCGCAGTATCCGCCTCTTGACGACTGAGCGAGGGGATTGCTATCAATTGTTGGAGCAAGGTGATAGCTGCTTGCGTATGAGGAGAATGAGGCATTTGACAAATTTGGGCAGGAAGTTGGCTGAACGCAAATTTTCTCAATATTCGGGGGAGCAGAGTACCACTTACTAAATAATCATAGCCGCTAGCTGAAAATATCGGCGAAAAATGCCATAAATCTGCTAATTTTCTAGACGCACTGCGTTTTTAAAACGCAGTGCGTCTTAGAAGGGGTCAGAGATCGGCAGAAGCCCTCAACCACTTTTGCAATATAGGCACCAAGCCTTCACTATACTTGACCCAATTGAAATGATTGAGTTTGTGTCCAGCGACTTCTTTGGTGTAAAGGTGATACTGCTTGGGAGCTTGAGACGAAAGTTTGTTTAGCAGATGTTGGGTCGCTTTGATAGGTGCAAAATCATCGCCTTCGATATTGATTGCGAGGACCGGAATGAGGCGTTCGCCAAGGGCGGCCTCATAATCAAAGTCACTCCCTTTGGGCTGATATCGTCCGTCTATCGCATTGAATCCCCAATCACGCATCACAGTCCGAGCTTCCCTACCGCCAAAACCTAAGTATTTGCCATGATGAAAGCCCAATATTTGACTCATCAAACTGAAAAAACGGCTGGCAAAAAGGATGCGTAATTTTCCGAATCCTTGCCACGATCCAGCATAAACGGAGCAAGAAGCCACAAGCGCGACACCATCAAAGCCTTCTGGATAGCGCGCTGCATAGAGCAAACCAATCTGGCCACCGAGACTATGCCCCAGTAGATAAATTGGAGCTTGAGGATAAACTTTTTTGAGGTGATCGACTACTTCTTTGAGGTCTTGGATCAAGGTTTCGTAGCCAAAATCTACTTGACGGGAAGCTCTAACATTTGACTCTCCTAAACCTCGGAAGTCAACACTCACTACTTGGACTCCTGCCGCAACTAAGCGTTCCGCGAATAGCGGGTAATATGAAGCTCGCACGCCCATCGCTGGGAGGAGCAAAAATAGAGGACGATCAGAAGCCGTCTCAGTGTAGTGATTGATCTGATTGGTACTGCCGTCTCGGAAAGTAAAGCTCTCTGGACGCATGGCTAATACAGGCTAAACTGATTGAAACGGCAATCCAAGGGGCCGTTGAAGAGTTGGATTCTACGATCTGGTTTGAGACCGACGCGTTTCATGGCGGCTAAATTGCTGCTCAGCACCCAAGCTTCGCTGCCTTTGTATTGTTGCTTGAAGCGATCGCCAATCTCCTTATAAAAACCATTGATCTCGTCTTGTTCCAAGCGTTCCCCGTAGGGAGGGTTCATGATCAAAATCGCATCTTTGGCGGGGGGATCAATCTCGAAAAAATCGCCCTCTTGAACCCATATTTGTTCCGCAAGGCCTACTGATGCGATGGAGTCGCGAGCCAGTTCGACGTATTGAGCGTATAGTTCGACCCCGTAAAGAGAGATTTCGAGGGGTTTTTGCTCTTGGTGCAACTTCAGTTTGATTTTATTGAAAAGTTCCTGATCGTAGTTACGCCAATTCATGAAACCAAAGCGTTCGCGTAGCGTGCCCGGTCCGATCTTGCTGGCCCAAAGCGCTGCCTCAATCAAAATAGTACCCGAACCGCACATCGGATCAATCAAAGACCGCTCGCCTTTCCAGCCGGAGAGGGCAATCATACCCGCAGCGAGGACTTCATTGACGGGAGCTCTATGGCCACTTTGACGATAACCACGTTTGTGCAGAGATTCTCCCGAACTATCGAGCATCACCCTCACTCGATCATGATTGATATGGATGTGGATGCGTAGATCAGGATTTTGTGTATCAACAGAGGGACGACGGCGGTATTTGGCGCGAAATTGATCAACCAGCGCATCTTTGCTTTTGAGGGCTGCGAATTTAGAATGTCTAAAAAACTCTGATTTGACCGTGCTATCGATCGCAAAAGTCTGCGTAATGCCCATCCAGCGTGGCCAATCTACCTCTTGAATCCCACGATATAATTGATGCTCATCCCTAGCTTCGAACTCATAGATCGGCATCAAAATTCGAAGAGCTGTGTGCAGCTTGAGATTGGCTTTATAGAGTATGCTTAGATCTCCGTCAAAGAGTACGGCTCTTCGCCGAACGCTGATATTGAGTGCGCCTAGCTCCTGTAATTCGGCGGCAAGCACCTCTTCTAATCCTTGAAAAGTTTTGGCGAGATAGGTCTTGGTAGAGTCGTTTGACATGTATAAGCTAGGGTTGAGGACGTGGTCCGTAATCAGCTGGAAAATCGCTTTGGCCGTATTCGTCTAATGGCTTGACAATATTGCCTTGAACATCATTGTCATAGATCATAGGAGTCGGCACAGTATGACCTTTGGATTGAGCTTTGCGTTGGGCTTCTTCTTCGGTTTCAAGATGAATTATGCCCAATTTAGTATAAACCACATTGCGCGTAATGATGTTGTCATGCATCGCCTCAAACTCCGTTCCGGTGTCATAATTGTTTGATCTAGGCAAACCCGCCATGGAAATCCCTCTCGGGCCGACTACGATATTGTGGCTAAGTGTCACATTGGAAGAAGCGGAGAGGTAAGCACCGTGTTTGGTCTTACTGATAAAGACATTGTCCGTAATCAGGCTGCGGCGAGCGTCATGATGTCCAGACAACTCAAAGTGTAAGGCATTGTCTTCGGTTTCGACATAGTTGTTGCGAAAGATATGACCACCATGGCTGCCATCCACCCATATGCCCTTGGCATCAATGATTTTGCTATTGATGATCTGTACTCCTGCGCAATTGGGGATAATCTTGATCGCCCCGGCGTGGTGGGTAACTTTGGCGTTAGCTCCGATAGCATTGTTGCGCCACTCACAATCATCAAAGATGACGTCCATCAGCGGACGCGGCTCTTTGACGAGTTTGCCACCATAGACATAAGTACCAAGTATGGCATTACCTTCAAAAAGACATTTGTCAAAGCGTACATCTGTACCGGCTACGCCAACGCCATTTTCGGAATCACAAAAACGAACATTATAAAACCGACAAGGACCATCTGACTCCGTTTGGATATCAATCCCAAACTTTTGACCAGAAATACTTAGATTCTTGATCGTAAGTCCACCTAGCTTAACTACGATGGCGGCTCTCGCTTGACTTTTGATGGCAGTCTTGTCCAAACCAGCACCGATGAGGGTGATATTTTTTTTGATCAGTATCTGCTGTTCAGCCATGTATTCACCAGGGCCTAGGCGTAGTACATCACCTGCTTTGGCTTTCTGGATTCCTTCAAGCCAATTTTCTGGGGTAAGGCTTTGTGCCATACAGACAGAGCACAAAAATAGCGTAAGCAAGGTTAGGCATACACTTAGTGTTTTCATTTAGCAACAATAAGAGAAAAATCGCTCAACCACAAAATATGACTGAAGCTAGCTCCCCAACGCTTAGACCAAGCTTGAAACTATTTGACTTGGTCTTGTTGACTGTCATATCGGTGGTTAATATTAGTTCTATCGCCAACAGTGCTCAATTTGGTCTGGCGAGTCTGAGTTTATGGATAGCGGCTCTGATCTTGTTTTTGATTCCGAGTAGTTTGACTGTGATAGAACTCAATTCGCGGATTCCGGGTGAAGGAGGCGTCTATTTATGGGCAAAAGAGGCTTTTGGTGATGGGCACGCTTTTGTGGTGGGCTGGAGCTATTGGCTATGCAATATCGTGTGGTTCCCGACCATATTGATTACAGTCGCGACCTTTTTTCTCTATATCGGAGGAGACGCATGGATGGGCATTCAAGACGACCCAGTCTATCAAGCCTGCTTTTGTTTAGGATTGCTATGGCTAGTGAGTTTGCTCAATATCCTCGGTTTGGAGCGCGCCAAATGGATTCAAAATCTAGGCGGTATTGCTCTGGTGATCGTTTTAGTGGCTTTGTTTGCGGTCGGTGGGCTGTATCTATATCAGTTTGGGCCTTCGCAGTCAATTGTCGAAGCCTCTTTTTGGCCGGATTGGGGTGATTTTTCGGTATGGCCCTATTTCGCCTTGATTACCTTTTCTTTTGGAGGGATGGAGCTTACGCCGATTCTCGCAGGCGAAAGTCATAATCCACGCAAGATGATCCCTCGTTCGACTTTTGTCTCTGCTTTGATGGTCGGTTTGCTATATCTGGGAAGCACCTCGATCCTATTATTGATCCAGCCAGCTGGAGAGGTGGTGATCGTGTCCGCAGTGGCAGATGCTTTTCAGACGATGGCTCAGGGCTTCGATTGGCCTTGGTTGTCAAACCTAAGTGGCGTTTTGATGACTTTGGCCTTGATTGGCACGCTTGGGGCTTGGTTGACGGCTAATTCGCGTATCCCCTTTGTGATTGGCTTGGATGATTATCTCCCGCCACAATTGGCCCAACTACACCCGAAGTATGGCTCACCGCATATTTCGATTTTGGCGCAAGCTGTAGTAGTGAGTATTTTGTTTTTGCTATCGCTAGCGGGTTCATCTGTCAAAGGAGCTTATCTCCTGCTCCTGGATATGAGTGTGATCCTTTATTTTATTCCCTTTGTCTATATGTTTGCGGCTTTGTGGGTACACCGGCGGCGCCGAACGCGAGAGTCCGAGGCGATCATGCCATTGGGAAATAAAGCTTGGACTGCTTGGCTTGTGGCGCTACTCGGGGCATCAATCACCATATTTTCGATTGTGATCAGTTGTATACCCAGTCGTGATGTCGCCAATCCCGAGCTGTTTTTGCTCAAACTATTGGGAGGAGGTCTTTTGCTTGTTGGATTGGGCGTATTGACTTTTTGGCTCAATCGTAAATCGCGGCAAAAGTAAAAAGAGTTACTCTTGCCGCGATTAGGGATGATTTTGAGCGTTCTGCTAAGGCAGGATCACAAAGCGTTCTTGCCAAATACGACCATCAACCAACGACCATGCTTTGAGCAAGTAAGTACCCGCAGCAAATCCTGCTAATCGAAGCTCTATTTGTCCTTGAGGGGCGAAAGCGTTCTGGTACAGCAGCTTACCACTTAGATCGTAGACTGCCATCTCAACCGGCAGTGCTTCCTGCATCGAGAGCTTGAGCTGTCCCCTAGTGGGATTGGGAAAGAGTCGAAACAGTGGCTTCGCGTTGGGCTCGATGGAAGTCGGGTTGAGTTGGTTGAGCATCCGAGCAATGTATAGCGTATTGGTCGCTTCAAGACCAAAATAAGCCGCCAAGGGCACCGGAAAAGGGACCGAATTAATCGTTCCACTAGTGGGGAAAATCGAAAATAACTGCAAATTGCTACTGCTGTCCAGTCCGACAAGCAGATATTGCTCGGCATTGTAATCGTAGGAATGTAGATAACCAAAGGCATTTTGATAGGCAGGGATCGCAAAGAGGGCTGTCATACTACCCGTAAGAGGATCTATTTCATAAAACTGCTGGTCGGCGTCGCTGACAGCATAGTATTTTCCTGTCATATCACTGACCTCTAAGCCTCGCAATGGTTCGGCAAAGCTCATCGGTGACGAGATATAAGTCGTATCATCATCTAAGTCAATCTGATAAAATCGTCTTTGCCCATTGTCGTCTAAGCCAATCATGGCATAACGCTGCTCAGATTGATAGAAAGTCTGGAGGTAAGAATAAGTGTTGCTAAAGTTGGGGATGGCCTGCTGGGCCGATACCTGACCACTATTCATATCAATCGCATAGAGGCTGTCTCCTGAGATCGGTGCGAGATAAAGCTGGTCTGCAATTGCACCATACTCAAGACCGTGAAAGCTAAATTGGCCCAGACCGGGGGAGGCTGCTTCATAGCCGCTGAGCGGAACGCTGCTCATCTGCATACTGTCCAGATCAATCACTTTGAGGCCAAAATCGTCAAAAGAGGTGTCTGAGAGTAAGGTCACAAACATATAGCGTCGTCCACTGGGGTCAATGGAATTGAGATAGCCATGAAATGATTGGTTAGAAAAGTCCGTCGGCAAACTACTTTGTACCAAAAGGCCCGTACTAGGGTTTATTTGATAGAGAGTGTCTAAGACATTTTTGAGAAAGAAGCACTCTTGGGCATTGACTTGGGTAAATCCTAAAGTGCATAGGAGGACGAGGGTGGTGAATGTTTTTTTCATAATAATTAGATGTTACAACCAGCCCATCTTCTCAACAGCAATCGCAAAAAAATGTTTTAGAATCTATCGTTCGCCAAGGCGAAAATGTAAATTGAGGTCCCAAATCAGAAAAAACATATGCAAGCCTTAAGCACTAAAGGACCGAGTGCATATAAAAACCCTCACTTTGCATGGCGACAGAAGTAAATAACTTCTGCCGCGATTTGCGCTAGGTTTGAGCGTTCTGCGAAGCAGCAATGCTAGACAGACTAGCCTAAAACGGCCGCTAATCCTTTGCGCTCACTACATAGTCATGTAGCAATGCCCAATAGGAATAGTTGCCTACTCCGCCGGGCCTTAAGCCCCAGTTAACCAAGGTCGGAACTTCGTACTTATGCGTAACGACGACGTTCAATTTGGGAATCACGGTAATGAACTGTCCACCCCAACCTTGCGCTGTATAGGCGCCTTCAAAATCAGGATGCTGTTTAAAGTTTTCGATCATCCACCACATATAACCGTAAGAGAATTGGTATGGACTTGATTCGGTTCGTCCTAGACGGTCATTTACTTCAGCGAGCGGAGTTACGGCCGAAGTGATTTTTTCGATCCATGCTTCAGAGACGATTTGTTTTCCATTCCATTTGCCTTTGTTGAGCATCAGTTGGCCTATTTTTGCCATATCTCTAGCAGAAATGTACATATGATAAGCAGGGTATCTTGATTTACTTTCTTTGACCCTTTTCTTTTGGTTCAGGATATTCCAGTCTTGAAATCCGAGGGGAATCGCCAGTTGCTCTTCCATTTCTTGATAGACACTTTTGCCTGTCTTTTCTTCTAGGATAAAGCCTGCAACATTGAAGTCCCAGTTGTTGTAAACAAAATATTCTCCGGGCTTGACTGAGCCTCTAGCTTTGATATTGGCCTCATCATAGCCCCCATTTGCTGGTTGGTGAAAAACACCTGAACGAGCATTGATAATATGGTCTACGGTTGCCGTTTTTTCGATCTCTAATAGACCATCGTCTTCATCGATCCCGATCTCTCCAATGGTTTGGTTCAGATCAATCGTACCATCCTCTACATGCTTACCGTACAGAATACTCAAGACACTTTTGCGACAAGAGGCGATGTAGCCGACATCTGTAATGTCTCCGTATTCATAAATCACTTTGCCATCTTTCAAGATGAGCATGCCAGTTGTCTCCAGATTGTTTTCTAAATGCCTAGTGAGCGCATCGAATTTCTCCTGCGTAAATCCTGTTCCTTCTAATGAGCTGTATTTTTCAAGGGCTATGCCTTCAAGTTGAGATTTGTGTGTTCCACAACTTTGCAGCAGGACGAAAAATAATATGACGATTAGATAACTGCTTTTGATCATGAGACTTAGTTTTTTGATTGATGTGCGGTTCATGAAAACCTTTATTGCTTCACACAAAAGACAAAAACTATTTCAGCTTATCAGCAGCCGAAGCTCGATATAAGCTCTCAAAAAGAGTATTGAGAGTGAAAAAACGGAGATTTGACAGGATCAATCTTGTTGAGAATGAGAATCTGAAGAATGTGCAGCAAGAAATTGCTTTGGGGTCGAGCCTGTTACTTGTTTGAAAATGCGATAGAAGCTCGCTTCAGAATTAAAACCGCATTCCTTCGCTACTCCCAAAAGGGAAAGATTGGCTAAGCCGTCATGGAGTAATCGATGCTTGACCTCTTCTACTCTTACTTCATTGATAAAACTGCGGAAGTTTTTCTGATAATGAGCATTAATGGTGTTAGAGAGAGTGGACTCGTTTATTTCTAAGAGTTTGGCTAATTCTTGTAAGCTTAATTTGGGGTTGAGGTGGACCTTATCTGTTTCAATAGCGCTATCGAGCTTCGCGATTATATTCAAATCAACTATTTCTGGAGTCTTTTTAGTCATGCCAGGCAGCTTGCCTAAAAAGTCTTGTGAAATCAGGTCCGAGTTTTTATATCCCACAAGTCCCATATAATACACCAAACCGGCTATCATTAGATGGTTCAATTGCCAACGCCAGATGTAGGGCTCATTGAGGATTTGGTTGAGGATTAAATTAGTGCTCGTATAAAGTGAAATGAATAGTAAGCCGATTACTATTTGTTTCAAAAAACGTAGCTCTGAAGAGGGAGGGTCTGGGGTATTCTTTAATCGCCAATTTTTATTAAGCTGAAAAGGCTTATAAGCTTTAAATAGATAGAATAAGGTCATGATAAGTGTTAGGTACTCTTCCAGATGTTTTACTTCATCAAAGTACAATGAGCTTGCTATCAGTCTTTTTTCAGGCAATAATTGGGCCTGCATAACGGCAGCATACACAACTATGGCATAGCTTTGAGAGAGGAAAAAGGGGATGAAATGAAGCCAATTTTTATTGGTAAACTCAAACTTTGGCTGAAGAATCGATATCATATAGAAATAAAACAAAGGTGGAAGCGCTAATTCGACCCCGTTTGGGAAAAAGCCAATGCCATGTATTTCCCATAAATTGAGAGAGTGGAGTAATACTTTTGTATTAAGCCAAACGAAGCCTAGTATTCCTAGACCTAAAAACTTATTGCTCGATTTTTTGCTCGATTTTTTTAATAGTAGAATACCACAGATCGTTCCTGTGATCATACCTACTATGATTAATAGATCGAAAAAAGAGAACTGTATATTCAAACTAGTATTGCTTATACCTTTTTAAGTGCCTATTGAGTGTGATATATATTCCAACGCTTAGCCGATGGATGGAATGAATTAATCAAATGGAAATCTCACGGACTTATCGCCTCAATCAATAAACCCCAGCTAGAACTGAACAGATAAATCGTATCAAAGGACTGCTTTTTACAGAAAAAGTTTATAAAGTCAAGCGTTCGCCAAGGCGAAAATGTAAATTGTAGCCCAAAATCAGAAAACATATGCAAGCCTTAAGCACTAAAATCTATGCCGGCGATCCGCGTCGCTTTTCTCGTCCTTTGGCTACTCGTGATGGAGATTTCATTTACGAAGGAGAAAAAGGCATGATGGAATCTGCCCTCTTCTCGATCAAGGACAATCAAGTTTTTAAGGGCGATAAAGGCTGGCTCGAATCTCCGATGGTAACGGTCAAAGATCGTAAAATCTATAAAGGAGATAAGGGTTTTCTCGAAAAACCAATCGCCACGATCATCGATGATAAGCTTTATCCTGGCAAAAAGGGAGATACCGATCATCCGATTGCGACTTGTGAGCCCGGTGATGTGATGTCATTGGCGGCAGCGGCGGTGATGATCTTGTTGCCTTATGAGTAGGCCGATGATTTTTTGTACTAATTCCTTCCTACCTTCGCGATATGAAGTTTATTGACTTTCGGATTGCTCCGGAGATATGCGAGAATCTAGATAGGCTTGGCTGGAGACGTCCTACTGATATCCAGTACAAAGCTATCCCTCCTATCCTCAATGGAGAGGATGTTTTGGCTATTGCCCAAACGGGTACGGGTAAAACGGCTGCTTTTGCAATACCGATTACTCATCAATTGCATTATCGCAAACGCTCCAAACGAACGGAAGGTATTCGTTGTCTCGTCATGGTGCCGACGCACGAATTAGCGATTCAGGTCAAAGAAGCATTTACGGAGATCGGAAAGCATAGTCGGGTAAAATCATTCGCCATCTTTGGCGGGGTTGAACAAGACCCACAGATCGCTCAGCTACAAAAAGGGCTTGACGTATTGATTGCTACACCGGGTCGCGTTTTTGACTTGGTGAGTCAAGGCTTTTTAGATTTGAGCAATGTGGAGACATTGGTCTTGGACGAAGCGGATCATATGTTAGCCTTGGGCTTTTATTCAGATATCCGCGACTTGCTCAGGCATCTTACCCATAAGCGACAAACGCTTTTTTTCTCTGCTACTATCGATGAGCAGATCAAAAAATTGGCTTATTCACTAGTCGTGAACGCTATCCGTATCCAGATCTCTCCCAAAAATCCGGTAGCGAGAAATATCAATCATGCCGTAGCCTTTATCGAAATGGATGACAAACGCTTCTTTTTGGAGCGTTTTGTCAAAGAAAATCCAGAGAGTAAGATCCTCGTTTTTGTGCGGACTAAAGTCAGAGCAGAACGCGTTGCCAAAGCCATGGGCCGAGTGGAGATCAAAAGCCTCACTTTGCATGGAGACAAAGAGCAAAAGGATCGTTTTGAAGCATTGACAGCGTTTCGCGAAGGGAAAACTAATCTGCTGATCGCGACAGATGTTAGCGCTAGAGGCATCGATATCGAGGGTGTCGAGTACGTGATCAATTATGATGTACCTGACCAAGCCGAAAACTACGTACACCGTGTCGGACGTACTGGCCGTGCCAGTAAGAAAGGCCAAGCCTTGTCATTTATCAGTGAGCAAGAGAAGCCGATGCTCGAAACCATAGAAGGCTACTTGGGGCATTCGATAGATCGTCTAGAAGTAGAAAATAAAGAGTATAAGGATACCATTATGCTAACGGCGGACCATAGCAGTGATTGGAAATCCTTGATGAAGGAAGCCCAGGCGATAGACGAAAAACCTAAAAAGCGGAAAAATAAAAATAGGAAAAAGCGGTAGCTGCTACTTAATTGATGGCTTGAATATCACGCCTAAATCGCTCTGTCAACTCGTATACAAAACCATCCATGACGGCTTGTTCCTTGTTGTCAATACCGGCGTTGGATTTAGCCATCGCCTCCATAATCTCCAGCATGGATTGATACTCTGGGTCAGGACCATAATCTTGACAAAAGAGGATCACTTTGCGATACAGATCTTCTATTGAAGAGTTTTGCTTCACTTCAAAATCAAAAGACCATTTGATCTCTTTGCCCCAAGGGTGATTGGAGAGGAGGGTTTCTAGGGTTTTGACTTCTTCTTCTTGAATACCACCGTCAGCCATGGCGACGACGTACAAAAGTTCTCCGAAGACATCGTAGAGTTTTACCTTACTAGTCATGTTTGTGAAAGTGTGGGTTGGCTAATAAAGATAGTGCTTTTTTCATGATTCAACGAGATCATAAAATAATACTACCTTTCGATATAAATATTAAAAAATATGCGTTTCCTGCTTGTTTGTGCTGTTGCTGTATTACTACTGGCCTGTCAAACTCCTGCTGAAGATCCTCTCCAAGAGGATTGGGAAGTTTTATTTAATGGTAAAGACCTTAGCGGCTGGGTCCCCAAAATACGTGGCTATGCTGTGGGGGAAAACTTCGGCCAAACGTTCCGCGTCGCGGATAGCCTCCTACAAGTCCGCTATGATGCTTATGATACCTTCAACTTTCGATACGGGCATCTCTTTTACGAGCAGCCCTACTCTTACTATCGTATACGTATCCGCTATCGCTTTGTTGGCGAGCAGGTCAATGGAGGAGAAGGATGGGCTTGGCGTAATAGTGGCATAATGGTGCATGGTCAAAGTCCCTCAAGTATGGCGCAAAATCAAGATTTTCCGATCTCAATTGAAGTTCAATTGTTAGGAGGTGCAGAAGAGGGCGAACGCCCAACGGCAAACTTATGCACACCGGGGACTCATGTTTATATGGCAGACACACTCTTTACCCAGCATTGTATCAGTTCTAGTTCCCCCACTTTGAGGGGTGATCAATGGGTCGAAGCAGAGGTGCTTGTACTGGGCGACTCTCTGATCAAACACTATGTCAATGGAGCAGAAGTAATGGCATACAGCCATCCGATGGTGGGAGGAGGTGTCGTAAACGAATTTGACCCAACAGTCAAAAAAGACGGAACAATACTGACCGGAGGTTCGATCTCTTTGCAAAGTGAAAGTCATCCGATAGATTTCCAAAGTGTTGAACTTCTCAACCTAGAAGGCTGTATGGATCCCAAAGCACTGAATTATCGCAAACATTTTTCAAAACACAAGGCTTCTGCTTGTCGTTATAACTAACAATTTAAAAGAGCGATTAACTTAGGCTCAAATATCATTAAGCTTTAATATTTGACATCATGAAAAAGCACCATTACCTATTTTTTGTTCTGTCACTATTTGTGTTTCTGCCAATTTCACAGCTAAGTGCCTCGTCAGCACCGACGAACTTTGCCCTAAAGCCTAGCATCGAAAGACCGGCCTATGACAAGAAAGAGATCCGAAAAGTCAAGCGTCAACTCAGAAAGGAGGCAAGACAAAATCGCCGGATAGATGACGATCAACTTGTCCAGCTTATTTGTGCCATCATCATCCCTCCATTGGGGGTCTATCTACATGAAGATGAGGTAAACCGGAAGTTCTGGATCTGCTTAGGTCTCTTGATTGGAGCAATCGTAATTTCTATTGGAGCAGCTATTCTAGGGATATTGGTACCTGGTTTGGCGCTATTGACCTTACTTAGCCCCTTCTTGTCTTTGGCAAGTATGATCTATGCGATCTTAGTAGTATTGGACAAGCAATAGATTTCGGAGGCTAAGCGTTCGGCAAGGCTACAGAGAAATGACAATCTAGATTTTCTCAGAAAAAAAGAATGTTAATGTTTCAATAGCGAGGATGTATATCTAGCTAGTTAGCCGTCATACATATGTTTCGATTGTTCAAACTATTTGAAAAAGCCATCACGCTTATTAAAATTGTCGTTACGAATGATAGAAGTTTTTGGCTTGGATAATGAATAAAAACTATATTCGACTAAATAAACAACCAACATTACCAGAGGATAATACAAAAGCAGAAATAACCAACAATTAATTACTTTTATAACCGTTTGCATATCGAAAACCAATCAAAAGCATTCAATTCAAAATTCTTATTATCATGAAGAAATCTTACTATTTCCTTTTTCTACTTTCCTTTTTTGCGTTTTTACCACTAGCTCAAGCTGGTGCACCAGCGGCGATAACAGCTCCTGGCTTCAATGTTGAAGCAAATGCTGATATGTCTCGTGCAGAAAAGCGTGAGCTACGCAAAGAATTACGTCAAGCGACTCGTGAAGCGCGTCAAGGTCGCCCTACGGCTGAAACTATCGCCATTATCTGTGCGATTCTCATCCCACCACTTGGCGTATATCTACACCAAGGAAAAGAAATCACTACAGATTTCTGGGTTACACTAGCCTTATGGATCCTTACAGCTTGGATTGGAGGTGCAATTTATGCACTCATAGTAGTGCTTGATGTATTCTCTTTAGCATAAAGAATTTCGTAATAAAAAGCCTTGCCTTTCAGACGAAAGGCAAGGCTTTTTCTATGTATAGCACTTGGAAATGGCCAATGATGAATACCAATTAAGAATGCTCAATGATTGTAATGGCCTCTTTTACATTTGAGCTTGAATTTCAACATTGGATATTCCCAATTACTCACAATACTCCCCTCGCAAGGCTGTTATAATCTCTTTTTGTTCAGTTTCGCGTTCGGCAAGGCCGGTCTCCTCTAAACTATCTGCCACCAATAAGGCCTGCAAACGCTTAAATGACTCTCCTGCTTGGATCTCTCCCCAATCCCTATGCTGCTCTAGACAGGAGATGAGTTCTGCTTCCTGCTCACGCAGAACGCTCATACCCATCGCTTCCGCTACTGGAAGGTCTAAACTCGGTTGCTGATTGGTTTGCTCCGAGATGGGTATTTGGACTTCCGCTGGCCATTGCCAAACGAGTAATCCTCCCACTGCTGCCAAAACCACCACTGCAGCAGCAATCCGTCCCAGCCATAATGGCCTCTGCTTACCCGTCAATTGTCTCTCTAGTCGGTTCCAGACCGAAGGAGGTGCTTCATAGGTTGGCAAAAGTGCCGTGCTCACCTCCAGTTTCAATTCATTGTCCTTCGCGCTCGCATCTTGGTCAAGCGCCGCTTCAAGCTGATCCCATATCTCTGGCCCCGCTTTGTATTGGGGTAGTTGATCGATCGCTGCTTTGAGCTGATCCCTGTTTTCCTCTTTCATGACCTGATTCCCAAAAAATGTAATTTCTTCTTCAACGTTCGCTTAGCATAAAACAGTTGAGACTTCGAGGTACCCACCGAAATCCCGAGCATCGCGGCTACTTCCTTATGGCTGTAACCTTCTACTTCGATTAAGACAAACACACTACGATATCCGTCAGGCAACGACTGAATGGCCTTTTCGAGATATTCGGCATTGAGAAAGTCTCCCCAATCCAATTGCTCTCCGACCTCTACTTCTTCAAGGCTTTCGTGCTTGGTTTGCTTACGGAGCTTTTTGTAAGCCGTCCGTACCACGATAGTTTTGATCCAAGCTCCGAGCGTTGATTCAAAGCGAAACTTCTCGATCCCTCTGAATACACCCAAGAAGGCTTCCTGCAGCACATCAGCTGCCAGTTCGGTATCACTAGTGATTCGGTAACTAAGGGTGAACATAGCATCCTTATAACGATCGTAGAGGTCCTTTTGGGCCTTGCGATCTTCTTGGAGACAGCCTTCGACAAGGCGTTTTTCCAAGTCATTGATGGGGTAAGGAGAAGCTTGATGTTGTACGGGCATACCCAATTCGGTTTTTATGCGCTAGTATAGCGTTTGGTATATAGAGTCAAGTTTTGGCAGTCTGGTTGTATGGGCGTTGATATTTAACATCCCTTCCCCCTATTGGAACCCTTGAAAGGCTACGGCAGGAAAAATTCTCTCGCTAGTCTCCTTTCAAGGGGACGGCAAGCGAAAAGGGGATGTCTCAACTTCCCAAACAACTAGCCACTTCCTCTGCCGTCAGCTCGATCGGGTGATTTTTCTGACTGCTTTGTGCTACGATTTCTGGGATCATATCTGCGGCCATGCCGAACGCGCTAATCTCTGCTAAGTCAAATTTCTCGGTCCAACGCGCCATCGTATCGATCAGAGCATCGGCATAGTAAGCATCTGATTTGTGGCTGAGTTGGGGATGAAAGAGTTTGCCGACGGCTACATATTTGGCCAAAGCAGGCGACCAAGCCTGGCGTTCGCGAATAGCGTGCAGCGTAATCCGATTGACTGGAGCCATCAGTCTTGCACAGAGCAAACCATGAGGAATATCAATCCGCCCTCCAATCGAGGACGCAAAACCATGTACCAATCCCAATCCCGCATTGGCAAGACATAAACCCGAAAGCATCGCTGCATGACTCATGCCTGCTCGCGCTGATAGATTGTCGCCATCATACCATACTGCTGGCAAACAGTCTTTGATCAAACGCAATCCATCCAAGGCTAGCGCATCACTTATCGGACTGGCTTTGGTGGAGAGATAAGCCTCTAGCAATTGAGTAAAAGCATCCATCCCTGAGCGCATACTGACTTCCGGCGGAGCCGAACGCGTCAGTTCTGGGTCAAGTATGGCGATATTAGGAATGTAGGCATCGTGGCGGAGGGACTTTTTGAAACCATTGATCCCCACTTCGGAGAGAACTGCATTTTTGGTCGTCTCGCTACCGGTACCCGAGGTCGTCGGCACAGCGATGAAGGGCAAAGTAGTGCCCGAAGGCTGAGCGGTACCGACTCCTTCGAGATAAGATTTGACCCCTTCTATCTCTGTAAACATCGCCGCAATGGCCTTGCCAGCATCTAGTACGCTGCCCCCACCGATGGCGATTACTACTTGCGGTTGCCAGTCTCGATATTGGGCGACGCAAGCATCAATCATCGCTGGGGAAGGCTCTCCCACTATGCTATGAGACCGCCATTGTAGCTTTTGAGTTTCGCAGGCCGCTTGGAGATCGGTCCAGTATTCGCTAGTCGCGAATGACTGGCCTCCAGTCAAAATGAGGAGGCGTTCTCCGAAGGAGGCAGCCAAAGGAACGATCAAATCACGCTTGCCGATCCCAAAATGTATCGCAGGACTCGCGGCCCATTGAAAGGCGTTTACCATAGGTTTGGATCTGTAGGGCCCATGACGATATGTCGGACACCCTGACGTGGCTTCGCCATCCAATCATTGACGGTAGCGCGCCAAGTGAGATAATGCTCGGTGGCTTTGTGCGCATCCACAGCCTCTTGGGTTTCATAGACTTCGTAGAGCGTAAATTTGCCCGGATCATCGGCAGACTGCAAAAAATCAAAGCGGCGATTGCCCACTTCTTTGATTGAATTTTGATGATTGAGGAGTGTGGCCTCAATAAAAGCGTCAATTTGCTCAGGTTTGACCCAAACGTGTACGATGGTTACGATCATTGCTTATGTTCTTTTTTTCAAAAAACGGAAAAAATCCGCTACCTTAAATTACATCCATCTACTAAACCCTACTTAATGAAATATTCAAAACTATTACTGCTCCCATTATGCCTGCTTTATCTCACTAGCTGTGCACAGGAAATTCCGAATCTAGAAGCTCAAATCGGTGCTGCTCTCAAGGCTGCGCCTAAAGCAGATCGAGATGGTGCTAAAGTACTGGGTTATGATGCCGCTGGCAATGTAGTTACGATACGTGAAGGCAGCAATCATATGATCTGCCTCGCTGACAATCCTAATCAAAATGGCTTTAGCGTAGCAGCCTATCACAAAGACTTAGACCCTTTTATGGCGCGTGGACGTGCGTTAAAGGCAGAAGGCAAAGATAGAGCTCAAATATTTGAGACCCGTGAAGCGGAGGCCCGTGCCGGAACGCTCAAGATGCCAGAAAAAGGAGTAACTCTACACATCCTTTCGGGCAAAGAAGCGAGTTATGATGTAGCCACTGATCAGTTAAATAATGCGACTTATCGCTATGTGGTTTATCTGCCATTTGCGACAGAGGCGAGTACTGGACTATCCTTAGAACCAGCATTTCCTGGTTCACCTTGGATCATGGACCCTGGTACGCATCGTGCTCACATCATGATTTCGCCTCCTAATCCAGCGGATTTAGAACCTTAGAAAAGCACTCGCTAAGAGATTTTTAACTACTGCTACATTCAATATTGAATTTGGACATTGGTTGTTTTCTCCGCTTCGCGGAACGCTAACATCAAAATATATAGACAGGCTTCTAAGTATATCGCTTGGAAGCCTGTCCGCATTTAAACGTTATCCACAGGTGAGAAAAATCATATTACCCGTTTTATTTTCCCCTCTTTCCTCACTGGCTTTTTTGCGTTTGATTTGCTATCTTATTTATAATCAGGCTACTACACCCTTTCGATTCATTCCTACTACCTTTAAAACTCACCATTATGAGCACTGTTGGACTATTACTACAGCAAAAAGGCGATGATCTCTGGACCATAAAGCCGGGAGCAACCGTATTTGAAGCCTTAGAACTATTAGCCGAAAAAAATATAGGAGCGTTGCCAGTAGTTGAGGCAGGCCAATTGGTAGGGATTTTTTCGGAAAGGGATTATGCTCGCAAAGTGATCCTACGAGGTAAATCCTCTAAGAGTACCATGGTCTGGGAGTTGATGACGCCTAGGGTTTATCAGCTTAGGCCCAATCGTAGTATTGAAGAAGCCATGCAGTTGATGTCTGCAAAACGTATTCGGCACTTACCGGTAGTAGAGAAGGGCGTTTTGCTCGGTATCATCACGATTGGCGATGTCGTACAAAATATCATCAAAGACCAAAAGCAGGTTATTTCCAATTTGGAGAGCTACGTAAGTGGTAGTTTATACCATTAATCACATATCCACACTAATGCAGCATTTCCCCTAAGGCAACCGTCTTTGGGGAAATCTTTTATTATGATGAATACTCTTTTCGCAAGATCCTACTTTGGTTTTTTATTCGTGAGCTTGATGTTGGTAGCATGTAAACAAGATCTCCCCGGTGAATTAAAAGTGAAGAATTGCAGAGATGGCGAATGTAGCTACTCTTATGTCGAAGGTCAGTCGATTGAGATTGTTCATGATTCGGTGAATCAAAGCACTTTTGTTGAAATTGTAAATGGTGACAAACTTGTATTTAAGTATCTCTACACGGCGGATGATGAAGATTATATTGCCGATGACGAATACACCGAGAATATCTACTTTGAGATTGATCCTGAAGTGGAGAGCTTTAGTTTTAGGGATGAAGAGATGGCAGATATCCAATTGACCATCCAACCGATATGTTTTTGTGTACCGCTAATCTATGAGCCACGTATCGGCAGCTTGAGCGGAAAACGCTTAAATAATACCACCTGGGAAGTTAGTTTGGATGTTAGCTACGAGCAATACGGATCGACCACGGAAATCAACTTCACCGAAAAATTTGAATCACAGTAGACTAGGGTCCTCAAACCGCTAGCGACACTTGCAAACTGTTCCGGCTGACCGTATTTTAGTCAGCAATGGAACCACAGGCACTAAGCGAGCGCATCGGCACATTGCTAAAGAGTCTCAATCGAGACTTATTCGAAAAAGAAAAGGTCATGAGTTTGACCTTGCTTTCGGCTATCTCTGGAGAAAGTATTTTCCTACTTGGCCCTCCCGGAGTCGCCAAATCTATGATCGCGAGAAGGTTAAAGTATGCTTTCAAAAATGCGCGATCCTTTGAGTACCTCATGGGTAAATTCAGTACGCCAGATGAAGTTTTTGGCCCTGTTTCCATCAGTAAACTCAAAGACGAAGATAAATACGAACGTCTCACCGATAAGTATCTCCCTGGGGCCAATATTGTCTTTTTGGATGAAATCTGGAAAGCTAGCCCACCGATTCAAAACTCACTCCTTACGGTTCTCAATGAAAAAATCTACCGCAATGGTGAGCAGGAATTCAAAGTGGATTTGCGGGGTTTGATCGCCGCATCCAATGAGCTTCCTTTAAGAGGCGAAGGGCTAGAAGCGCTCTGGGATAGATTTCTTGTTCGACAAGAGGTCGCTCCTATCCAAAGCGACGAACTCTTTAATCGGATGCTCAATTTGCCTAAGCAGATGGGATATCAAGACCCAGTGGAGGATGCGCTAAAAATCACGGATACAGAATATGAAACTTGGGAAAAAGAGATCGATAATATCGAAATCCCAACTCATGTGATGAATTTGTTTAACCATCTTCGGCGTACGATACGCGAACGTAACCTGACAAGCGAGCCAAACAATAAGATGTTTATCTCTGATCGTCGTTGGCGCAAGATGGCCCATTTGCTCACTACCTCGGCTTTCCTCAATGGCCGCAAAGAAGTCGATCTCATGGATTGCTTTTTGATCGGCGAATGTATCTGGGATACTTTTGAACACATCGAAGAAGCACACGCCATCGTTATGGGAGCAATTGCTGCCTATGGTTATCGGCAAGTGATCCAACTCAAACCCTTGCAATCTGAACTGGAGTCGCTCAGTGAGGAAATCAAAGCAGAGACTCAAGTCGTCAAAACAGTTGATAATGAAGTCGCAGAGGAGTTTACGGATCAGAGTGGAGTCGCGTTCTATCAATTATTGCACTTCTTTGGCAAGGATTCTGTAGCCTATATTCGTTCTAGCGATTGGATCAAGTTCGAAACAGAAGGCGTTACTTATATTCCCATCTTTGAGGCAGCAGGAGGTAACTTTCGTCCTTTTCAGAACTACCAAATCCAACGAAAAGACAATTTTACCGCCCAAGAAAAGGGGCGAGACCTCCCTCTCAAAACTATCATGGAGCCAAAAGAAGTCGTTAGCCCGAAGGTAGCTAATCCTGCGACGCTCAAGATATGGAATAACCAAACTGACCTCTTACTCGAAGAGTGTGAAAAGTATATGGTCGTCATTGACGAACGCCGCCTCAAAGATGAACCATATCTCCGCAACAATCTATTTGTTGATCCTCAAATGGCAGATCACGTCATGGATAGCCTTGAAACTACCACTCGCGAACTATTAAACCTCAAGCTAGAAATTCAGAAAACGCGTCACAGCTATGAGCCGATTGAAGAGAGTTGAGGAAGAAATGTCTTCTTTCATCCTCTTTGGGGGAATGATGACGAGGGATGATCGGCTCAAAATAGCTGAGCTGCTCTACCTCTATTTGCTCGATCCAAAATATCCGGCCATTTTTCATTATGAACAGACTTCAATTCCAGAGCGATTTGCCAATTGGAATAAGTTATTGATGAAGCTGTTTACAGAGGACCGTTTGGTCCATCTGACTCGAAATAATGAAGATTTTTCACTTTCCGTAACTCGCGAAACCCTCAATTGGTGCAAAGCAGTAGCTCTTCGTTTTGAACATGCACATAGCTATACAACAGAGGCGCAACGACTTCATCACCTCCAGCAGCACACCGTTCAATCCCCGCTCAATCAGTGGGAAAACATCCTCGGAGAATTACCAGAACTCCATCCTGAAGCTAAACGCAACTGGACTTTTTATACCAAAACTTTCCAGCAACTCAGTCAAACGATCTCCCAGAGTGGGGAAGGTGCTAATCGTTTTCGTTTAGAAAATGACTTGATGGTTCTGAAGCAAAACATCTTGGGAGATTGGCAAAAACTGCTTGGCAAAAAGATCGGTATACAAGAAGAAGCGTTCCTCGAAGAGGAATTTGCCCTCTACCATGCCGATATGCTCAATAAAGCCGGTAAACTACAGCAAATCAACGAGGTGCTAGCTCCCTTTTATAACTTTCTCGGGCATGCGTGGAATGATGATATGGGTGCCTGGGACAAGATCAATTGGGATAAAATGGAGGAATATGCCGAAGGCCTCAAACGAGATCGGCAGTTACGTGAACTAGCCGAGTTGTTGGGGCGCTGGCAGTCTGCCGAACGCAACCAAAAGGAGCAAAAGCTTAGTCAACCTATGCCTAAATCGGATTGGAAACCCAATCCCTACGGCAAAAGTGAGATTGTAGGCATCCACCATAGCGATAATATCAGCGCGATGCTCCCCTCCGAAACGGCATTACTTAGTTCGCCGGAGACGGAAATTCTACTCGCAAAAAAATACGTAGAACATAAACTACTGACTTTTCAATATCGCTCCCAAGATATCAGCAACGAATTAGAGGAGCAAGAAGTCATCGCTTTTGAAGAAGATAAAGAAAAGCGCGGCCCGATGATCCTGCTGATAGACACTAGCGGCTCGATGTTTGGCCAACCTGAACGCATCGCCAAGGCGCTTGCCCTCGCGATCCTCAATATTGCCATGGAGGAAGATCGGAAAGCTTTTATCATCTCTTTTTCGGTCGGTATCCGAACGCTAGAGTTGACAGGGCAGAAAGGGCAAATTTCGGTTCTGATTGACTTTTTACAGCAGAGTTTTCATGGTGGGACCGATCTTCATCCGGGTATGAGTGAGGCAATGAAGGTGCTGGGGAGAGAAGGCTTTCACGAAGCGGATGTTTTGGTGATTTCGGATTTTGTGGTGCCGAAATTGGATAAAGTCCTATTTGAAGCGGTGATGGAAGCCCGCAAGACTCATGGCACCAATTTTCACAGCATGTATATCACAAGGCGTCCCGATCCACGGGTGCCTCCCTTGCCCATCTTTGACAATCACTGGATTTATGACCTGGACAATCCGGGGATTATTCGGCAGACGATTGATCATTTTCAAGTATTTCGCTAGGGGTGCTTGATGAGGAGCTTGATTTTTTGCCGCCGTGCGGAACGCTTAGGTGCCTTGTTTCCCATTGCAAAAGGTGCAATAAAAAATACCTCAGCGAGACATACAACCTAGAAGCCTTATTTTAGGACTTATAGCTAGGATGAAAAACACTACTTGCCTTTGCGTATGGGCGTGCCTGTTGCCCATATTTTGCTTTGGCCAAAGCTCAATTACGATCAGTGGATATGTTTCGGACCAGCAAAATGGTGAAAAACTTTTGCGTGCGACCGTACAATCTCCAGATCAAAAAATAGGCACTTATACCAATGATTTTGGCTTCTTTAGTCTGAGCGTTCCTGCGGGAACAATGCGACTGAGAGTATCTTATTCTGGTTATGAGGCACAAAGCATAGCGTTCATCGCAGAGACGGATAGCTTCATAGAATTCAAGCTACAAACGCAATCTCTCGAAGCAGTCGAAATTCGAGCCGAACGCCAGATCGAGGAAGAAACCGAAATGAGCGTAGTGGATATACCGCTCCGGCAAATCAAAGCGATGCCCACTTTGTTGGGAGAAGTAGATGTGATCCGAGCTGTCCAGATGATGCCGGGCGTCCAATCAGGCAATGAAGGTAATACGGGACTATACGTTCGCGGAGGCGGGCCTGACCAAAATTTGATCCTCCTCGATGGGGCTCCGCTCTACTATGTGAGTCATTTGGGAGGGATTTTTTCGGTATTCAATGCGGATGCTTTGCAGCAAGTGAGATTGATAAAAGGCGGCTTCCCAGCACGCTATGGAGGAAGGCTTTCTTCAGTTTTGGACATCCGCATGAAGGACGGTAACCTCAAAAAGTGGGAAGGTACGGGCAATGTAGGGCTGATTGCTTCGCGGCTGCTGTTGCAAGGCCCGTTGATCAAGGACAAGGCTTCGATCATGATTTCGGCTAGGCGGACCTATCTAGATTTGTTATCTCGACCAGCGACTTGGTTTGCGACGGAACGAGAATCTAGCTTTGGCTATTATTTCGCGGATTTTAATGCCAAACTCAACTATATCATTTCTCCCAAGGATCGGATTTATTTGAGTACCTATATCGGGGATGATGTATTTGGAGTTAAGGTTCGCACAGAAAACGGAACGTTCGGCGCAGACGACTATGAGAAAGAGAGCCTAGATATCGATCTCAGTTGGGGCAATCGATTATATTCTTTTCGCTGGAATCATCTATGGGGACCGCGTCTATTTTCCAACCTCACGGTAACGCATACATTTTATCGTTTCGCGCTGCGGAACCAAGCCTCCTACCAAGATAGCGGAACGCGCTCCGAAGCTGACGTAAGCTATAATTCGGGCATCCGCGATATCGGTTTGAAGTATGAATTTGATTTTTATCCGCATCCCAAGCATCAGATTCGTTTTGGTGTGCATGCCAATTACTTACAGTATTCACCGGGCATACGAGGGGTTTATTTGGGATTCAATGACACCACTGCAGTGGACAACAATGAGGGTAATGAGGTGCTGCGGCCTTGGCAAAATGCTATCTACTTTGAGGATGAATGGCGGCCCAATTCCAATTTTAGCGTTCACGCAGGGATCAGAGGGGTACACTATTGGATCAAGCAAAAATCCTATTTTTCGGTGCAGCCGAGGCTGTCACTTCGCTACCAAGCCGCTCCCAATCTGAGTCTAAAAGCTTCATTTGCGGTGATGACCCAATATTTACATTTGTTGACAAATTCTGGTTTAGGTGTGCCCTCAGACCTATGGGTGCCTGCCACAGACGAGATTGGCCCGCAACAGGCTTGGCAAGTCGCTGTCGGTACGGCTAGCAGCCTTTGGGACGATAAATTTAACTTTACGATAGAGGCTTACTACAAAAAAATGCAAGGTTTGATCTCCTATGAAGCAGGGGCATCGCCTATCAGTGGAGGCATCGAATGGCAAGAAAAAGTAGTAACAGGCGGCACTGGTCAAGCTTATGGAGGAGAAGCCCTACTGCAAAAAAAGTACGGTAATACCACCGGCTGGATCGGCTACACTTTATCATGGAACTGGAGAACCTTTGCCGACCTCAATCGAGGCCAGACCTTCCCTTATAAATATGACCGTAGACATGATGCGAGTGTCGTCATTAGCCACAAATTCAATGAGCGGATCAGTCTTTCGGGTAGTTGGATCTTTGGTACGGGCAATGCGATTACGCTTGCGACAGGAGCCTACAATTCGCTTTACAGCGATTATTCGCCTGTAAACCTGATCGAAATCTATGGAGAAGGGCGCAATGATTTTAGGATGCCAGCCTACCATCGGATGGATATTGGCATCAACTTTAGCAAGCCCAAAAAATGGGGTAGTAGGACATGGAACATTAGTTTTTACAACGCCTATAGCCGTCGCAATCCTTACTTCTACTACTTTGATACGACCCGCAGCGTGATCGACAATGATTGGGACAATCCCATCACCGAGATCAAGCTCAAGCAAGTGAGTCTCTTTCCGATTTTACCTTCTGTGAGTTATGGTTTTAGTTTTTAGTGATATGAAAACATCAAAATGGATTTTTGTACTCCTGCTGCTGGGCTTTATAACTCAGGCCTGCGAAACCGTGATAGAAGTGCCTTTACCGGAGCATGAGCCCAAATTGGTGCTCAATGCCCGACTAAACCCCTTTAACAACCGTATGTCTGTCAGTCGCAGTCGTGGCAGAACAGATATCATCACGGAGGAGATGAGTCAGATTGATGATGCGACTTCTTATCTCTTCGAGAACGATATTCTCTTAGACACTTTCACTTACTATCAGAGAGTGGATACGGTTTATAATGATGATTCGACGGATTTTCGCGTTTATTCAGATCGGTTTTATACCTACCCCAAGACCCCTTGGCAAGCTGGGAGTACTTATCGAGTAGAAGTAATGCATCCTGATTATCCGACAGCATCGGCAGAGACTTATATGAATCATGTTCCTACATTATTGAGCCTTGAAATCGAACAAGATGTGGCACAAGGAAAGGAAGGTTTAAGCCTAGCAGGAGTGAAAGTTCGCTTGCAAGATCCTCCGGGGGAAGAAAATTATTTCAATTATTCTATTCAAATCAAATACAGCCATCCAGACAGCTTACAAGACACGCTTGATTTTCTTCTAATTCCCTTCGAAACGGACGGCAGCCTAAGAGCCGAAATAGAAGAATTTGTAGACCTTGACGATATATTAGGTGATATAAACTCTTTTTGGAGCTTTTTTCCATATTCCTCTGACGAAGGACGCGACGGGCAAATCCTTGAGATCGATGCGCTAATGTATCAACCATCTCCGGGCTTTAGCGGTAGTATTCTAAATCCACAAAATGCCCAGCCTGGAGCATCCGTTCCTGAATATGTAATACATAGTGCTGTCATTGGTATAAGTTGCCCCAGTAAAGATTTGTATCTCTATCAAAGTCAATATGTCTTGCATCGGCAAAACCAAGGGGTCAATCTTTCTTCTCTGATTGGGGAACCCTTAATTCTCCATAGCAATGTTGAAAATGGCTACGGTATTTTGGGTATCTCGAATTATGGGTATTTTGAAGTTACATTTTAAATCAAAAGTGCCTTAACACGCTAACATGGCTTCAAATCCTACAGATACTAATGTGATTCTACTTTCTACACTGACTTGTCCACGTTGTGGGCATCAAAAGGAAGAGATCATGCCAACTAATGCTTGTCAGTTTTTTTATCAATGCGAAAACTGTAAAGCTAGATTGAGTGCTCAAAAAGGCGATTGTTGCGTCTATTGTTCGTATGGCACGGTGCCTTGTCCCCCGATCCAAGAAGCTGGGGGCAAATCCAATACTTCATGTTGTAATTGATCAATTAAGCATCTCTCATGGACCCTAATCTTTCCGTCTCCGATCTCAAAGTTTTCGTTCCTGCTAAGGATTACAAACTCTCGCTCGCCTTTTATCAAGCTTTGGGCTGGCAACTCAATGCCGATCATGGTGGATTGGCCGAAATGGAGCTAGGCGGACAACGATTTTTTCTCCAAGATTATTACAAAAAAGCTTGGGCGCACAACTTCATGTTTTACATCAATGTCGTAGATGCGCAAGCATGGTATGAACATGTTACAAAGGTCCTCTCAGGCCAAGCGTTCGGCGCAGCCAAAGTCAAAGCTCCCGAAAAGCAGCCGCATGGGGATATCGTCTGCTTTGTTTGGGACCCTTGTGGGGTGTTGTTGCACTTTGCGCAGTCTAACTAGGAGTACTTCCGTGGGAGTTGCTTCGCAGAACGCTTTTTTGTCTTTACTTTTCAGTAATGATTGTCCTTTTGTCATCGCTACAAAAGGACGAAAAAGCTAGTCCGCCAGGATCCAGCCTCCCCTTTTTGCGAAAAGGGGTAACAAGCCTTAACAACAACCCGAACCAGGCTCACAAGCATTATTATTGCTGGCGCTAAACTCTCCTAGTCTGACTTTTTGTTTGACGGGTGGGATGCCACAATTGTCTTTGGCGAGGCAATCGGTAAAACGATTGGTCAAAGCAAAGCCCGAAGCGGAGACTGCTAAACCATATTTGCCGATGGTTTCTCCCTGATATTCGACTTCTACTTCGAAGTCTTCCATTTCTAAGACTTTTTCCGAAAGCTGGATGATGTCGATCAGTTTTTTGGGGGCTAAACGATGATCATAATCTTCGGCCTGCCAAAGCTGAAAATTGGCTACTTTTTCCTTCCTCACGGTACCACCACAATCAATAAAATGCTTGCTAATCACGCCTACCTCTGTTACGTGAAAATGACTTGGTACTAATGAACCATCTGGTAATTGGAACTTCAGTTCGGAAAGAGTAGCAAGCTGGGTTTTGACTTCGGAAAGCTTCATAGTTTTGCAAAAATATTATGCCCTCAAAAATGAGGGCATACGTAAAATATCGATACCTAAAGATATAGCTTTTCTGTTAAAGAGAACATCCTCCAGAGAAATCTGTAGCATCATACTCTATCTCTAACTCTCCCTTTTTGCTCTTGTATTTTGCTTGGATCATTAAACTCACTTTGCCGCTTCGAACGGGACTACAATATTCAAAGAAATAGTAACTATTTGCCTCACTGGTCACGATGAGGCCAAGGTCCGTAAAGGATTCGATCAGGTCATCTTCATTTTTGGCATAGATAAACCCGTCCTGTCCGATCGTTTTCAAATCACTTTTTACGATCTCGCTGCCGAGGCCAATAGTATAGAAGGAAATTCGCTCATCAGCATTCATAATGGTCGACACCACATTTGCTTGCGTTTCTCTTTGGGCTCGATCTTTACCATCTGTAAAGATTATGATCGAGGAGCCTGAAATAATATTGGTAGGCAAATTATTCAGGGAAGACTCTGTAGCGGCAACTGCCTGAATGATCCCGCCATATAGGTCGGTCGAATTGTCCGTGCTTATGCTGGGTAGAATATTATTTACGCCACTTTTCATTAAGGAAAAATCATTGGTAAGGGGTACGAGAGAATGCAAAGCCTCTTCTCCATCAAACCACCAAATCTCCATTTGAAGACGACTACTTGCGGCTCCTGATTCAGCAATTTCGATGAATTCAATTGCCGCTTTTTGCAATTCGACCAGATGATCTTTGACCACGCTACCACTCAAGTCTAATACAAGGGTAACATTGTATTGAAATTCTTGTGGAGCCTTAATGATTTTACGTTCGGCCTCCGAGCTTGAAATAAGCAAATGGCAGTCATCGTTTGCTCCCTTTTCATAAAAGCCAAAATCGTTTTCTGTCAAATTTGGGATCCCATAGCCATCGGTGTCATCCAATTTGAAGAAGATGGAAACTTTGCTGGGATGCGTGGTGTCAGGTCCTACTAAAGTCTCAAAAACCAGTTTGTCATTCCCTTCTTTCAAACAGCCGTCATTAAAGTCAGGGATACGATCAAACAAACCGCAACTGCTCCCGAGAATGGAGACAAAACAAAGTAGAAATACTAGGTGATTAGTTTTCATAGAGTAGGTAATGAAGTTTCCTAGTGTATCGTTTTTACCATTTTTTTGTTACAAAATACAGGTCAAAAATCGAAACAATATTTTCATGGAAAATCCTATACCCAGAAATAATAAACTCCATACACAAAAACATCTCCCTTCATGTATCTACATTGCTTAGCGCTGCAATAAATTTCGTATCGCCATGCGCCATTTATCACTATCTATCTCACTAGCAGCCATTTCCATCTTCGTCGCGATCTCCTCCGTACACAGATTGCCAATACTACCTTCATGTGTATGCGAGACCTCTCGATCGGGTTTAAAGTTGCCCTCTTGGATTTGTTGGCCGATTTTTTTGTACGCTTCGCGGAACGCTAGGCCGTTTAATACTTCACGATTGACTACTTCGACGCTAAACAGATAATCATAGATCGGCGACTCCAAGACGTTGTCTTTGACCTGCACTTGTTCCAACATGAAATTGCTGATGTGCAAGCAAGCTTTAGTCTCTTCAATACCGGGCAAAAGCACCTCTTTGGTCAATTGTAAATCACGATGATAGCCAGACGGCAGATTGGAAGTCAAATGGCTGATACTAGCAGGTAGACTCATGAGCAGATTGGTTCGGGCTCGCACTAACTCAAAGACATCTGGATTCTTCTTATGCGGCATGATACTCGAACCCGTAGTCAGATTATCAGGGAAGGTCAAGAAGGCAAAATTCTGACTCATATAGAGACAGACATCAGCCGCTAATTTGTTGAGAGTAGCGCCAATGGAGGCAAGGGCGTAGCCCAGTAATTGCTCAGTTTTACCGCGCCCCATCTGGGCGTAAACTACATTATAGCTTAGCGATTGGAAGCCTAAGAGATCAGTGGTCAATTGGCGCTTGAGCGGGAAGGATGATCCATAACCAGCAGCTGATCCGAGGGGATTTTGATCCGAAACTTTGTAGGCTGCGGCCAACATCTGGACATCATCCACCAAAGCCTCGGCATAAGCGCCAAACCACAAACCAAAAGAAGAGGGCATCGCTACTTGAAAATGCGTATAGCCCGGAATAAGAATATCTTTATGCTTTTCGCTCAGCTTTTGGAGGGTAGAAAAAAGCGTTTGTATAAGCGCTAAAAGCTCCGTCACCTCCTGTCTGAAATATAACTTCAAGTCCACCAAAACCTGATCGTTGCGAGAACGGCCGCTATGGACTTTTTTGCCAACCTCACCCAGATTACGAGTAAGCATCAATTCGACTTGAGAGTGGACGTCTTCAATACCGTCTTCGATCTCAAAGTCTCCTGCTTCGATCTGGGCATATATATTTTTGAGTTCTGCTTGCAGAACGCCTAGCTCCTTAGCTTCTAATAAATCAATCGCCTCTAACATCTCGATATGGGCCATTGTCCCCAATACATCCCAAGGAGCGAGATGCATATCGAGTTCGCGGTCTTTGCCTACTGTAAAAGTTTCGACCGCTTGTGCTGTGCTATATCCTTTGTCCCATAGTTTCATGGCAGCAAGGTAATGGGAAAATTTCCAATCTTGAAGTGCAATCTTTAATGATCAACTAATTGACTCTCGCCATCAGCAGATACTAGGCAAAAGCGCTCCTTCGTTTAGGTGTTTTACAATTTGCGTAAAGGTCTTAAATCTGCATTTGGAAGATTTGAAATAAGCCTATCTTTCGGGCATGAAAGTCACTGAACAAGCCTTCACGGTTCGCGCCAATGAAGTCGATCGTTACAATAGAGCTACTCTTTCTGGTATCGTCAGTCAAATGCAGGAGGTCGCATGGCTCAGCGCAGAGGAGTTGGACGCAGGGGTGGACCGCCTCCAAGGCATGGGGATCAGCTGGGTATTGATACGCTTCAAATTGGAGGTGCATAGAGCGCCAAAACTGAGTGAGCAGATCAGAGTACAGAGCTGGCCCAGTGGGCATGAAAAGAGTTTTGTCTATCGGGACTATCGTGTATATGATGCCGCTGGCGAACTCATTGTTGCAGCAACTAGTACTTGGCTTGTGTTTGACCTCAATAGCCGCAAAATGACCTCAGTACCCGAGGTTTTTCATGCGATTACTCAAGTACCAGAAGGGGTTGAAGCCTTGCCGCGTGCACGCGGACGCTTTCAAAAGCCTGAGGGAGAGCCCCAAAATGTGGAGTTTCCAGTCCGTTGGCATGACCTAGATGCCAATGATCATGTCAGTAATTTTTTATTTTTTCAATGGCCTTTGGAAGCACTTTCTTTGGACTGGCTCGCTGATCGCGAACTCGTCTCTCTCGATCTACTGATCCGAGCCGAAAGTGTCTATGGTGATACGATCATTAGTGAAGCCGTTCCGCAAGCGGAAAATACTTACTATCACCAAATCAAACGTAAAAGTGACGGGCGAGAACTTGCTAGGGCGCAGTCACGATGGCGGTAGAATCCGTCTCTGAACTGACAAAATACTCAACCGCCTTGGGCTTTGGTCGAAATTGCTCACGACGCATCGGCACACCCATCAGATCATAAACGACTTGATGGACTCGACGACGTACTTTCAATTCGTTGATGCGGAAGTTTCTCTCATCAGGATGGACCCGATTGGAAAGGAATATATAGACGAGCTCATGCTCTGGATCGATCCAAACACAAGTGCCTGTAAAACCTGTATGCCCATAACTTTCAATTGATGCGCTAGGAGCCACATAGTAATTGCGGTGCCGTGGTGGCTTATCAAAGCCATAGCCTCGATGGCTACGATGACGCATAGTGAAGCGTTCTAAGGTACTATCTGCCAGATAACGCTTACCTCCATACTCTCCGCCATTGAGCCACATTTGGGCTAATACTGCCAAGTCAGACGCATTAGAAAACAATCCCGCATTGCCAGAGACGCCACCCAACAAAGCTGCCGTAGGATCATGTACGGTACCGCAGAGAACTTGATCACGCCAGCGGTCTTTAGAAGTGGGGACGATATCTTCCTTTTTGAAGCGTTCGAGGGGCTTATACCCAATACTACGTAGGCCGAGCGGGCCATAAAACTCTTTTTGAAGGTAGTCTGAAATCGGCTCCTGATTGAGGGAATCAATCACTTGTTGCATCAAAATCATATTGACACAGCTATAGCGATAGCCGACGGTATCAGCAAGCGAAAGCCCCTTGGTGACGTTCCACAAAGTGTCCAGCCAGTTTTGACGGAGATATAAACCTTGGGCTACAGGGACAGAATATTGCTCATCAGAGGCAAAATGATATAAATCCTGATCGAAGTTGCGTTGATAAGCCTGAATCGGCAAACTTGCTTGTAAGCCGGAAGTATGCGTCATCAAGTCGCGCAATTCGATATTGAAGACTCGGCTACGGCGACGGCTGCGACCTTCTTTGATCCAACGTCCCACGAGGTAGGTAGAATCATTGTAGCGGAGCGTATCAAGATCAACCGCTAAGGTTGAATCTAAAACCATGCGTTCGCGAAAAGCGGCAAAGCTAGGGACATCGAGTGTGTCGTATTGCTTATAGCCAGTAGCGATATAGGTCGGGTCTTGAAAATAATTGCCGAGTTGATCACGCAATTTGAGCTGCTGCTGCTCATACATCTTCATACTAGCGAGGGTGGTGCCCGCAATCTTGGTAACTGAAGCCAAGTCGTAGATGTCACTCTCTTTGACAGGGTTTTTGCGTGAATAAGTATGGAAGCCAAAAGATTTATGATAGATCACATTACCCCCTTTGGCGACTAGCACTTGTGCGCCGGGCATGGCAAAGCTTGCGATTGCTTCTTCGATTATAGCGTCGATCTTAGCAAGGCTGTCACTGGGAAAACCGACATATTCGGGATCAGTATAAGCTAGCCGGATGCGAGGGCTAAATTGGGTAGAATCGATTTTGAGTAGATCGGCAATCTCAGGGTCAAGTCCTCCTGAAGCGGCCATGCCACCAAATAGTATCTGTGAACAAACCTGTTGAGTGATAGGATCAGCATCTGGTGCTTGTAGGATCACGGGAAGGTCTAGGATAGATCGTAAGGTTGCGGCGGGCGCAAAATTGACGAGAGCGATATCTCCTCTTTTGGCCAGTAGGTGCATGAAGTGTTTGAGATCGTAGTCATCATAGACCTCAGAGTTGAGTGCCAGGATGATTTGACTATTCTCGGGAACAGACCTCATTTTGATGTCTTCAAAACGGTCTACCTGCTTTGTTTTGATATTGGCGTACTGCTTTAAACCTGCAACAAATTTGGGCATACGGCCACCTACGACAATAACGAAGTAGTTATCGGCCTGAAGATCCGTAAATGGGATTTTTTGTCCTTCGTTACGAATCAATGCAGTAGAAACACGAGTAGCTTCCCATTGGGAAACTTCAATAACAGGGACGATATACTGAGGCAAGGTGGAATCTGATACATGACCGTCAGACCATAGCGTTAGTTCGATAGTTGGCATCGACTCTGCTGGGGGCTCTTGGGTCCATACGATTCCTGTTACCACCACCGCCAATATGGGGAGGATCAGCAAATAAACATGTTGCTGGAGGAATCGAAACATATGACCAGATTTTATTCAATGATAGGAGAGCTAATACTCTGCCAGAATGCTTTACAAAGAAATAGATCCTCTGCTTCAATTTACAGACGATTTAGACCCTGTTTTACACAAGTAAAATCATACAACTAAGCTAAGTATATGACAATCAATTGTTAAGGAATTGGAAATCAGTAAGATATAAATGTTTTTAGAGTGGAAATGTGCATGCACATCTACCCTCCAATCATGCCTGATTATCAACCGATAAGACAGGAGTAGAGAACCATTTTAACACCAATTTTAGCCGTTCATGCCTTCCTGAGATTTTCGCTCCCAGAGACGGCTAAAAAATCCAGTTTTGGGGCTTTTTTACTCACTTTTGATCTTAATCCTACAAATCTGTATATTAAAGAGTCCACACTAAATTTTGCTTCATTATGAAACTAAGATCTTTACTCTATCCATTGATGGCTATGGGGCTGTTGCTGACAATCGCCTGCCAACCCCAATTAGTTAGACCTGAAGGAGACCATATCTCTCCACTAGCGACTGCCGATCTTTGTCAACATCCAGCCACCGTGATGGAAAATGAATGTGGCCTCTACCTAGAATTAGAAAATGGGCACAAGATTTTTGTGCGCGATAGCAAGTCTGTCGAACTGACCGCAGGTATGAAGCTTGAAATCGGTTATTCTATTGAGGAATCTAGCAGTAATCACAGTAGCGGTTCTTGTGGTTCTTCTAGCTGTAGCAATGGTTCTTGCAGCTCTTCTAGTAGTTCAGATCAAGCTGATGCGCTGGAGACTTGCATGAAATCTGCTGGAATTAAAGAGGGGAAGCTTTCTTGTATTTCAGTAGTTTCAGAAGATGAGACTACCGGATAATTAGATTCGGTTTATAAAATAAATATGCGTCATTCCTCAATCGGGAATGACGCATATTTTTTGTTATTTTTTTACAAATTGAGCGGATAGATTGACACGGTCTTGGATGATTCTAACCCAATAATTGCCAGCACTCAACTCAGAGACATTCAAAGTCATTTCTTGGCTCTCACTTGGGACTAGTCCTGCTTGTAAGACTCTGCCATTGATATCGATTACTTGATAGCTTGCCTGAGAAGAGGTCAAGGCTTCAATATTCCAACGTAGAGTAAGCGGTCCTTGAGTAGGATTTGGAAAGGCCGTCAAGCTTGCTTCTGCGACAACTTCGGCTAATTGCAGTTCAATTTGCTTGCTATATTCAAAAGCACCATCTAGATCAACTTGCTTCAATCGGTAAACCACTAATTGCTTAGTACTTTGTTGAGTTTGCTTGTCCTGATATTGGTAAGTCTGAGCAGATTGGCTGTTGCCTGCGGCATCCACTCGACCCATACTTTGATATGTTTTTCCATCGTAGGTTCGTTGCACTTCGAAATAATCACTATTTGATTCTGTCGCGGTGATCCAGCTTAGCTGAACGCCTCCACGCTCCATTTTGCCTTCAAAACCTAGCCATTCTACGGGAAACTGGCCTCCACTACTACGCCAGACAGGCAAACCCGAGCTACTTTGCAAAGGAAAATCCATCGGGCTTTTTCCTCCATTAGAAGGATTTACCTTATTGGTATTTTTGTCAAAACCATCATCTAATCCATCAGCGTCCTGATCTTGCCCTCGTTTGACACCAACCCCATTTGCATCCTGATCTGGTGTGCCATCCCCATCAAGATCGTAGGCTTCGACTTCATCTAAGACCAAATCATCATCACTGTCCAAATCTTGATAATCAGGACGACCTAGCCCATCTGTATTGATTGGGCTTGCACCTGAACCGCCAAACCCATTGAGCTGATCAAAATTATCATCCAAACCGTCTGCATCTTCGTCTTCCCCGCTTAATGTGACAAAATCACCATTAGATTGTGCTTCGATGATGTCAATGATTCCATCATTATCTGAATCTATATCTAGAAAATCTGCCTGTCCATCACTATCAAAGTCAATCGGGCTAGCATAATACCCATCCGCCGCAGAAAGGGTGTCTTTCTCCGTCGCATCAATAATACCATCGTCATCACTATCGAGATCCGCCCAATTAGGTAGGCCATCGCCATCAAAATCTCCGTCTCTTTCGTTCAGACCGTCAAAGTCTGCATCAAACAAACTCGAAGTTGAGCCACTTAGATCACAATCCACTCCTAGCGCACAGCCCGAAACCAAAGGCCCATCAGTTTGATCTGTATCATATAAATCCACCAAGCCATCTCCATCTGTGTCAGTCAAATCATCCGCAATGCCGTCATGATCCCTATCAATACCGCCTGCCTCTACCAAATCCGCGATTCCATCATCGTCCGAATCCAAATCCAATGAATTGCTTAAGGAATCACTGTCCGTATTGACTGGACAGTCCAAACCGGAAGAATAAAAGCGCACTGCATCTAGAAAATTTCCTGAGCCAGGGCTTCCAGAGGCGGTGGATATTGCTTCATATAGATAGCGAGTCGTTGTCTGACCTACTGGAATGGTATAAGTTCCTGAATATAAGGCCCAAGCTGAGCTATTGGTGCCAAATCTTCCTTGCTCTATATATGGTCCATCTGGTGGCCCGATCAACAAGCGCATCGAATCATCTTTGGTGCGGCTACCTCTACCTCGATGGGCAAAAGACCATGTCATAACGGCCTCCGGAGTACTCTGGATATCTTGATATAAAGCAGCATTCTGATTGGCATTGATCTCTGCAAACTGGTGGCCGGAGTAAGCTGAAGTATTACCAAAGCCATCTTCCCATATTTCGATTTTGTGGTCCGTCGCAGTTGTCTCCCAACCCGGCACATCTGATTCATTATACAAAACGGCTTTTTCACTGCCGCCCCATGATTTGACATATGCTACTACCGGATCATCTACATCCGGATAGGTAAAAGCACCATTGATGACAGAAACCACACTTCCGTTTGTCAGTCCAGAACATTCTAAATCATCAGGAATACCATCATTGTCATCATCCAAATCATAGATATCGACGATGCCATCATTGTCATGATCACTGGAAGAGTCATTGGATTGCATGGTTGCGAGCATGCCCGCAAATAGTACCAAGCCAGTATAGCCTAATACCTTTTTGATTTTAGTTAAGACAGAAGGAGTAGGGAGAATCGAATTTCTTTGGGTAAACTTTTGAGCCATATGCTATCTGATTGATACAATTATAATCAGTTAGTATAATAGTTTAGTTACGATTTTTCGTAATTTCAAACAGGTGTATAAAATTGTATTCTATCGTCCCTTTTTAGGTCTTGCTTCGCAGAACGACCGAGATAATCGTTCTGCGAAGCAGGACCTAAAGAGAAAGAGACAAAAAAAAGCGCCCCGAATCATCGAGACGCTAATATTATGTTAGGAAAGGGGGAATCTAGCTTTTGCCACCCATTGCATTTTTGATCAAACCAACAACGGCCATGATGACACCACCTCCTACGCCGCCACCAGCGACGCTACCGAGGATACCTGCGAGATCCATACCACCATCTCCAGTAGAGAGGCCAATGGCTCCAAGTACAACGCTACCTAGTCCACCGCCAGCAATACCAGCAACAGAATTCCAGATAGGGCCTAATGATAGATTTTTGAACAAAGCGCCGGCAGCATTGCCACCAAGAGCGCCACTAACGAGTTGAATAATCAACGGTAAAAAAGCTCCCATAATAGTAGTGTAATAAGTAAAAGTAAATATTAGTCCTTTTTAAGTAGTAGATATTTCCAATATAGGTAATAATTTAAATTTACCTAATCTTTTGACTATCAAGAATCTATAAAGCCTATCATCCGCATGTTATTTTTCCTTGCATAAATCAAATTGAACCTTATTATCTTGTCGTGCTTTTTAGCCCCCGAAAAGAAAAGATCATGTCTAAGCAAACTCCTCTTTACCACATTCACGAAGGCCTCGGCGCCAAGTTGATACCTTTTGCTGGTTACGATATGCCAGTAAGATATAATAGCGACAAAAAAGAACATCTAGCCGTCCGCAATAGTGCCGGTATCTTTGATGTCTCTCATATGGGTGAGTTTATCATTCGGGGACCCAAAGCCCTCGAACTCATTCAAAAAGTAACCTCCAACGATGCTTCTAAGCTCGTCGAAGGTAAAGCACAGTATAGCTGTTTACCTCGTCCAGAAGGCGGTATCGTAGATGATCTCATCGTTTACCATATCAAGGGCGATCAGTATATGCTCGTAGTCAATGCTTCCAACATCAAAAAGGATTGGGATTGGATCACTTCCCACAATACGATGGGAGCTGAAATGATTGATGTCTCCGAGCAAACCAGTCTTTTGGCCGTTTCTGGTCCAAATGCGGAGAAAGTCTTACAAAAACTGACTGACTTTGATCTCTCCCAACTCAAAACCTATGAGTGCTGGAAAGGAACCTTCAATGGTGCGGAAAAATCTATGGTAGCAACTACCGGCTATACAGGTGAGCGTACTTTTGAAATCTTTTTGTGGAACGATCATGCCGAACGCATTTGGCACGATATCATGACAGCAGGTGAAGAATTTGGTCTGATTCCTACTGGTTTAGGTGCCCGAGATACCCTACGTCTCGAAATGGGCTATATGCTCTATGGCAATGATATCAATGATACGACCTCTACCCTAGAAGCAGGACTAGGCTGGATCACCAAAATGAAAAAAGGTGATTTCGTTGGCCGTGATTTTCTCGCCAAACAAAAAGAAGAAGGCCTCAAGCGTAAGCTCGTAAGTTTCAAACTAGAAGGACGTGGTATTCCACGCTCTGGCTACCCGATTGCGGTTGACGGCAAAGAAGTCGGAAGCGTTACCTCTGGATCGATCAGTCCGGTGATGGGCTATGGTATCGGTATGGGTTATGTTCCCGTGGAGAACGCTGCGATCGGTAGCAAACTCGATATCATCATCCGTGATAAGCCCGTAGCGGCAGAAATCGTCAAACCACCGTTTTTACAGCGCTAAGCTTGCAATACAGGCAACACATAGATTCTGGTTTTTATCATTATCTTAATCCGATCATGCTTCACTGGCGTGATCGGATTAGTACTTTAGATGATGAATAGACCAAGAAGAACTTTTATAAAACAGGCCAGTACAGCAACTGCTGGATTATGGTTATTGCCGCATTTGACTAGTGCCGCTACTCTCTCTACTGCTTCAAGCGGAATAGAAGAAACACTTCGTAAAATAGTGCCAATCAATGATGCCAGGATCGAAGACCTCTTGGCCATGCAACTGAATCGTCCCGGAGATCGCTGGGATGGTGGGGCGCAGAATGCTTACGAATTACCTAATGCGCATAGTACCTATGGGTTTATCGTAAGGCTTGCTTCTTCCTATGCTTGCGAGTATTCTCGATACTATCAAGCAAAAACCTTAGAACAGCCACTTGAGAGAGCCATTGCATGTTTATTGCGGGTGCAATATGCTGATGGAACAATTGATTTACACTCTACTAATTTCCATTCCACTCCTGATACGGCTTTCTTAGTCAATTATTTGAGCCCGGTATATGTCTGCATCAAGCGGATGAATACAGATGGTCTATCGAGTTTTATCGATAAACTGGGGGAATTTATGTTAAATGCTGGAAAATGCTTCTTGTCTGGTGGGATTCATACCGCCAATCATCGCTGGGTAGTTAGCTCCGCCTTGGCAAGGGTAAATGATTTTTTCCCCGATGAGCGATATGTCAATCGCATAGATCAATGGTTAGGAGAAGGGATCGATATTGATTCTGATGGACAATACACCGAACGAAGTGTGAGTGTCTATTCCCCTGTTTGCAATAATATGTTTTTGACCATGGCTCGCTTATTGAGGCGGCCCAAACTCATGGACGTTGTCAGAGCGAACTTGGAGATGAGTCTTTACTATATCCATCCAGATGGAGAGGTCCTGACAGATGCCTCTGATCGTCAAGATAGTGCTCAACTAGGTTTGGTCAATAAGTACTATTTAGCCTATCGGTATTTTGCCATTGAAGACAACAATCCTCAATTCGCGGCAGTTTGCGAATTGATCGAAAAAGAGATGCCCGAAAGGATTATCTCTTATATTTTGCCCTTAATTGAAGATCCCATTTTCAAGGAAAATATAAAGGCCGTTGGAAAGATTCCAGACGACTATTTCAAAAGATTTGAGCACTCTGGATTGTTTAGAATTAGAAGGGGAGCAATAGATATCTCCGTCATTGAACAGAATCCAACCTTTTTATCTTTTAGAAAGGGCGCTGCCGTAATGCAATCGATGAGGCTTGCGGCTTCCTTTTTTGGTAGAGGCCAATTTCAGGCTGAGCAAGTCGAGTTTGATGGCTCAATGATCATCTTGAAAAAATCTATCACCAGAGGATACTACCAACCAATTGAGGAGGAGCGCCAAAGTGGTGATAATGATTGGGCAAAAACTCCTAGAGATGAACGCAAATTAAGTGAAGCTCAAACACTCAATATGATTGTCACCATCAAAGAGTCCAAAGGAGCGCTCACCATTGAGGTTGATATTACAGGAACTCCTCATGTGCCAGTAGCATGGGAACTCAGCTTCAGAGAGGGGGGAAGACTTGAAAATGTTCAAAAAGACAATATGGTAGAGGATGTTTATTTTATTGATGAGGGCAATGCCCGATATCGACATGGAAATGATGTGATAGAGTTTGGAGCAGGCTCTTCTCCTCACAAATGGACCCAACTCCGAGGGATGCTGCCGAAGCAAGCAGGAATGAGCGTCTATATCACAGGCTATACTCCTTTCAAACACCAATTGAAATTGAGTTAATTCATTCATTTTTTCAATCCTCCAATGGACCATCTGTGATAAGTTCGTCGCTGCAGAGATTGTCAAGCCCCCATTTTTGAAACGCTAATAAACGCTTAAACTTAATCACTATGCCGGATGTGAGCGACCAAGATATCCGGCATTTTTTGTTTTATTACTGCTGCGCAGAACGATCCTCATAAGATCCCGCATCGCAGCTCGTTTGTACTGGATGACTCGACGGTTTTTTTAACCAAAAGTCTAGAAAGAAACCAACGTGCTGGGAATACAGAGCATGAGTATTATCAGGTACTTTTCTTTGGATCTGAGCTTCTTGGCAAAATATAAGCCCCAAAACGAAATCTAATAAGGTTCTAATAACAAAATCATGGTAAAGTGAGTCTTGATAATAAAGCCTAATTACCATGAAAAGAACTATACTAAGCATTTGCCTTCTTGGGCTGTTTTTCAGCCTCACAGCACAAGACAAGGTCTTGCGCAATAGCCTCTCCCTCAATTTTGCGAGTTCATTTACTAATAATGGCATTACTGCCCCGATATTCGCAACAAATCAAGTGGTGTTCCCGAGCCTAGAATATCGCTATGACTATGGCAAAAGACTTTCTTTGCGAGCGGGCCTTGACTATTTGCCCTTGATCAGGAGGGAATTTAGGGAGGCCGGAACAGCTGACTTTAGTCTGAGATATATAAAAGGCCTCAGTCTGACGAGTGGAGTTCAATATCGATTTTGGGGGGATGACTTTTCCAAAGCCTTCCGGATGTATGCCTTGGCAGATCTCATCTTAGGCAGGCACTGGGAGGAAAGACATCTAAGCTTCCAAGGAGCCATCGGCCTTGACGAACTCCATCTTGAATCGCTAGGGATACATGCTTCCTTAGGCTTGGGGTTTGGTTTGGAGTATATTCCGATCAATCGACTCGTGATACGGGCTGAATTTGCCTTCGCATATGGCTATATCTGGCAGCAAACGATTGATCGTTTGGAGGATAATACTACTGAATTAGCATTTTTTCCGCAAGAGACAGAACCACGTTCCTTGGTCGATCTCGCACTCCTAAGCGAATTTTCAATTGGCTGGCGGTTTTGAACCTAAAAGCCAAAATTATTGCTCCTACTTGCGTTTATATAGCGCAGCTTTTTTATGCGGGATATAGTTTGTCTAAGGCTGCCCATCCGTAATCACTCCGTCAACACCTAACTTTTGACAATAGGCGAGATCCGCAGGATCATTGACCGTATAGACATATACCTTTTTACCATCTGCATGGATACGATTGACCAAGCGAGGACTGAGGCCTCTGAGCCAGACGTTGATTGCACTTACGCCTTCGTCAAACGCGCTGCCATCTGTCCATTGCCATTGACGATCAATATGCCCTGGCAAGATGGGTAAATCATAAAATATCAGCTTCTGTGCTTCTAGTGCAGGAACTTTTGCTTTTACATCACGGATCATGCCCGCATCAAAACTCTGAATCACACACCAATCCTCAGCCTGAAATCGTTTGATCTCCGCTAATACACTATCCACTAAGCCCGGATAAACCTTACCGTCATCATCCCACTTCAACTCTATCAGAAGCTTGGTTTTGCCTTGTACCATTGCCATGACTTCGGTCAAGGTGGGGATGCGTTCGCCGAGGTAGGCGTCCCCAAACCAAGCACCCGCATCTAGCTTGCGCAATTCAAACAAACTCATCTCCTTGACTGGCCCTGTCCCATCGGTCGTACGCTCCAAAGTAGGATCGTGGATCACTACTGGTATTTGGTCGCGACTCATATGTAAATCAAACTCAATCATGTCCACCTGAGCTTCGAGCGCCAAACGTATCGCGCTGAGGGTGTTTTCGGGTGCTTGGGCGGATAAACCACGATGTGCAATTGTGATGGGCTTCTTATCCGATGCCGCTGGCGCTAACAAATCAAGATTATAGATTTTGCCTATACAGAAGAGCATTATCAGGCTAATGAGCAAGCGGACTGATTTCCGCAACCAAACAGATTTTTTTGCCATAGTCGAAATATCGCTCCCCGCAGGCAAATTCTCAAATCTGGCATCGTTCCCGCTCAAGGCCAATTGATGATAGAAGGGAATTTCGATAACTTATAGGCTAGCTTTGATTTAAGAGGAGTAAGACTACTATGAGACTACTACTAGTTTGGGGGATGTTTTTGCTGCTGTTGGCGAGCCAATCCTGTCAGGAAGCCACGCCCCAAAAGATCAATTTCAATACCCAAATCCGTCCGATACTCAACGAGAAATGTTTAAACTGCCACGGTGGCGTTAAGCAAAATGGAGGCTTGGGCTTACGCTTTAGGAGTGAAGCCTTAAAGGCAGCCGAATCTGGTTTAGCCGCCATCATCCCCGGTGATGCCAAGGGGAGCGAATTGATCAAACGGGTACGGCATAGCGATCCTGAACAACGCATGCCACTCGAACAAGATCCGCTTACCGATGAGGAAGCGAACTTACTGGCAAAGTGGATTGATGAAGGGGCCGAATGGGAGACGCACTGGGCTTTCGTGCCGCCCAAAACTGAGTCAACACCTTCATCTGCTGACTATCCTATAGACGCCTATATCGGCGAACGCTTGGATCAAGAGGGCCTAGATCCCGCTCCAAAGGCTGACAAGATCACCCTGATTCGTCGCCTTTCACTGGACCTGATTGGTTTACCTCCAAGTCCTGAAGAGGTCGCGGCCTTTGTCAATGATGATGATCCCCAAGCTTTTGAACATTTAGTCGATCGCTTGTTGGCTTCTCCCCACTTCGGGGAACGCTGGGCCGCCATGTGGTTGGACTTAGCTCGCTATGCAGATTCTCAAGGCTACCAAAAAGACCGTTTTCGCTCAATGTGGCGCTATCGCGATTGGGTGATCAATGCCTTCAATGCAGATATGCCTTTTGATCAGTTTACGATCGAGCAATTGGCGGGAGACCTACTCCCTGAGCCTACTGCAGAGCAGATGATCGCGACGGCTTTTCACCGCAATACCATGAGCAATGACGAGGGGGGAACCGACGACGAAGAGTTTCGCGTTACAGCGGTCATCGATAGAGTCAATACTACGATGGAAGTCTGGCAAGGCATGACCATCAGCTGCGTCCAATGCCATGATCATCCCTATGATCCGATCCAACACGAAGAATTTTATCAGGCTTACGCCTTTTTCAATACCAGTCGCGACCGTGATTTGTCGAGCGACTATCCTCGCCTCAAAGATTGGGTGAGTGAGCAGGATAG
>JBGCFA010000102.1:0-26050 GCA_045106675.1 Bacteroidia bacterium | reverse complement strand
TTGAGCAACACTTCAAAACCCTTATCAACTTCAACCCCGGCGTCAATCTATCTGAAGTAGACGAAATTCTCCAACAAAAGTATGCCGACGAAAGCGGGATGATGAAAGTATTGATGGATGCTTATGATCAACTAGATGTTACTTATCGTCTCGTCATTACCAGCAATCGCTATCAATCTCGCTTTGATGAGGAGTTTGAAGACTTTACCAATCTGGATGAGTATATGCTTTATTTCCCTGAGTATGACGCTTATATCGTACCGGGTCGTCCAGATCAGCGCTATGGCTTTGCGCCGCATTATCTCGCCGACAATCATGGTCTTTACATCACCAGTTCTGAGTATACAGGCATCTTTGGTACGGTCAAGTACATTCCATTGGCTCCTCGTGCGGCTACCTCTTCGAGGAACGATATCAAGATTATTTTTGACAAGGAAATGGAGCATGTGGAAGTGGACCGAGTCAATACCCTCACTGGCTACAGAGCCCAATCCTACCGAGCAGCCTTTGAATACAGCGACGAAAATGGTCGTGAGCAACTGATAGAAGCCCTAGTCAAAAGTGGTGCTCCTGAAGCAGAAATCTTAGAAACCAAAGTTGAAAATGAGAAAATCGCCGACCTTAGCACTGGCAAGCCCTTGGTGATTGCTTCACGTATCAAGGCGACTTCTCTCCTCGAGAACGCTGGAGACAGTTACCTCCTCAATGTCGGAATGGTCATTGGCCTACAAAGCGAACTCTATCAAGAAAACGAGCGCGTACACCCGATTGAAATGGACTACGCCATGACTTACAATCATAAGATAAGCTTTAACATTCCGGATGGATATGAACTTATCGGCCTAGAAGAAGCCAATCTTGATAAGACTTACAAAGGGGAAGAAGGTTACACCGCACGTTTTGTCTCTAAGGCTGAGCAAAAGGGCAATGTAGTGACCATTGAGATCGAAGAACTTTACGAAGACGTCCACTTTGATATCGAGCGTTATGAGGAGTTTCGTGAGGTGATCAATGCCGCCGCTAACTTCAACAAAGTCGTCCTAGTCCTCGAAGAGAAATAAAAATGCGAGTTCCTTTATCGACTACGCTTATCAGCGAACGCCTAGTCTTACGGGCCCCAAGCTTCAAAGATATTCCACATATCTTTGAAGCTTCTCATGTTCCGGGTTTTACTGATGGTATGCCCTGGGAGGCATCAGCCCAAGAGACAGAATACATTGCTCCCATGGAGCGCGCGCTAGCCGCTTGGAAAACAGGCAGAGGTTATAGCTTTAGCATCACCAACAAAGCTGATGCTGCTTTTCTGGGGAGGATTTCGATCCGTGAGACCGATCGAGACCTAGTCTGGAATATTGGCTTTTGGACTCACCCAAAACACCAAGGAAAAGGCATCATGACAGAAGCCGTAGGGCTGATTTTAGATTTTGGTTTCACCAAGTTTCAAGCTCAAAGCATCGAAGCAGACTATGCCACGTGGAATCTTGCCAGTGAAAAAGTATTACACAAATCTGGCTTTAAATTCGTGCGTCATATCCCAGAAGGCTTTAAAAAGCATGGGCACTGGGTAGAAGAAAACAGCGTTCGCATAATGCGAAATGAATGGAATCCGTAGCGACGCAAGATTTTGCGCCGCCACATACATATAAAAAATGTCCAATATCGAAGATTTTAGAAACCCTTCGGTATTGGACATTTCTTATTCAACATTGGATATTCCCTATTTCCACCACTGCATCGCAGGATAAGGACTCTGTCCTAATATGATGGCTTCGCCGATACGAGGGGTCGTCAAAGCTATACCAAGCTCGGCGGCTTTTTTAGTTACGCGTTCGACAGGGTCGGTCCAGCTATGGAGCGCCAATGTAAAAGAGCCCCAGTGAATCGGCATCAATAATTTCGCGCCAACATCAACACCCGCTTGGGCTGTTTCTTCGGGCATCATGTGTACATCCGCCCATAGTTTGTTGTATTGTCCGCACTCCATCATCGCAAAGTCAAATGGGCCATATTTCGCACCGATTTCTTTAAAGTGTGGTCCATAACTACTGTCTCCACTGAAGTAGATGGTGTCTTGCTCGCCGATAATTACCCATGAAGCCCAAAGGGTCGTCATGCGATCAAAAAGGCCACGGCCGGAAAAGTGCCGAGCTGGCGTACAAGCTAGGGTCAAGCCTTCGAACTGACTTTCCTCCCACCAATTCTTTTCATGGATTTTGGCTTCGTCCACACCCCAAGCTTTGAAGTGCGCACCAACGCCTAAGGGTACAAAGAAAGCGCCGACCTTGTCTTTGAGTTTGACAATCGAGCCATAATCAAGATGATCATAATGGTCATGAGAAATCAAGACTGCATCAATATTCGGTAACTCATCAATTTCGATAGGGAGTTCATCAGTATATCGTTGAGTCCCTAACCAAGGATGAGGCGCTGGAGTAGGTCCTAGCATAGGATCGAGCAAAATATTTTTGCCGTCGATTTGCAACAAAAAGGCAGAATGTCCAAACCAACTGATCCGTGTGAGGGAGTCTGGGTTTTGGGCAACTTCGTCTGGATCGATTGAAATGATAGGCTGTGGCTCGGTGGGTTGACGACTCGGGTCGCTACCAAAAAACTGCCTCATGGTTTTGAGACCATCTTTGAAGTCCATGCCCATATTCGCCTCTTTTTCGTTGACAAACTTGCCATCTGCATAATTATCAGCTTTGGCGTAATCCGCTTTTTGCGAATCAGTCGCTTCACCGCCAAATTCGGGGCTAAGATTGATAAATAGAGCTGCTATCACTACGACAAGCACGACAATCGCAGCAATGCTGATTCCGATCATTTTGAGGACTTTTAAAAACTTCTTCATATTAACGGGCTGCGAGGAGGTTGATATCTTTAGTGTGTAAATGCGACTTTTCGAAACCCAGCTTGTGAGACTTGATCATTGCATGCCCGATCTTGGTGGTATCGGTAATCGAATCGGGGAAAAAACGCTTCATAATAAAAAAGAACGGTTTAAAGATAGTAATGGCAATATTGTACATCGCCGTTGCCGAACGAATCCCTCTCAAAGGCTGAATCGCCCCTGGACGGAACATATATTTGTTTTTGAAGGCCATCGCCAGAATCTCATTTTCTGTCTTTCCTTTTACATTAGCCCAATTACTGCGGCTCTTTTCGGCCGTACTAGTGCCTTCCCCTGATACATAGTTAAAAGTCATCTCTGGACTCAATTTCAATAAAGTCTCCGCCCAATGAATCGTAAGATCATGCGTAATGCGATAATACGTTTCATTTGAAACTCCAGCAGCCGACATCCCCATACAAAAAAAACAAGCATCATAGCCCATCAAATTTGCCTTAATCGGGCTGATATCGAAAAAGTCTTTGTGTATGATCTCTTTTAGTTTGGGATGGTCTATACCAACGCTTCGTCGATTGACTACTAAAACAGCTTCTACTTCAGAACTGTCGAGGCACTCTAAGAGTACTCCCTTCCCTATCATACCCGTGCTTCCTGTGATGATTACCTTCATGTAAAAAGTGATTGATTACTTACAATGCAAGATTAGTCATTATTTCTCAGATCAAAAAACATTATTTTGCCCAAATGAAAATCAAGGATATTCGAGTACGTAAAGTTGCGCTGGATCTTACCCGCCCTTATACCATTGCTTATAAGACCGTCAGCGATGTAGCCGTGTGCTTTGTAGAAGTTGAAGCGACTAATGGTATGATCGGGAGAGGAGCTGCCAATCCCAGCGAATACGTCGTGGGGGAAACAGTAGATCAAACGCTTGCCGCTTTGCAAGGGGGAAACATAGAAAAATATATCGGCAGGGATATTCGTGAATTGCGATTGCTCTGCGAGGAACTCCATCAACAGTTTCCCAAACAGCCGGGAGCGAAGGCCGCTTTAGATATTGCCTTCCACGATTTGTTTGGGCAAATATTGGGCGTTCCACTAGTGGACTATCTCGGCAGACATCATCACGCGCTTGCCACTTCGATTACTATTGGGATCAAAAATGTGCCCGATACGCTTGAAGAAGCCCAAGAATACGCCGATCGCAGATTCCGAATCCTCAAGGTTAAACTTGGCCATTCGGTAGAAGAAGACATTGAGCGTTTAGTCAGGCTGCGCGAACGCTTTGGCTCCCAACTCGGAATCAGGGTTGATGCCAATCAAGGGTATAGCGTCGCAGACTTGCTTCATTTTCATACACGAACTAAGACGCTCGACATCGAATTGGTCGAACAACCTTTAGCGGCTGATGCCTTGGCGAAGATGCGGACTTTACCGCCAGAGGTAAAAGCTACTATCGCCGCCGATGAATCCTTGGTCAATGCTGATGACGCTTTTACGCTTGCGCAAGCCCCCGTACCTTGTGGCATCTATAATATCAAACTCATGAAGTGTGGTGGCATCTACCAAGCCCAACGCATCGCGGAGATGGCTCGTGGCGCGGGCCATACGCTTATGTGGGGTTGTAATGATGAGAGTATCATCAGCATCGCCGCAGGATTGCATGTCGCATTTTCCTGCCCTCACACACGCTACATCGACCTTGATGGTAGTCTTGATTTAGCTAAGGATTTAGTCTCAGGAGGATTCATCATTGAGGAGGGTATGATGCGGACGGTAGAAGGTTCCGGACTCGGACTCAAAAAACTTTAATTTATACTTATGCCAGGTACGCTAAGAAAAAATGTCAAACTCGGTCTCCTCGTCAATGTGGTACAAAAGCACCACCAAAGGAGCGGAGAGTTAACCGAAGGGATCGTAAAACGCATCCTCACCAAATCACCGCAACACCCACACGGCATCAAAGTGATGCTCGATGATGGTACCGTCGGCCGCGTAAAGGAGATTATTGAAGAGGATGAGGATTGAATATCGAGACGTAGAGACGCAAGATCTTGCGTCTCTACGTCTCGATATTGATTATTTCTTCGTGCGCAGGTAGCGCGTGATCACTTTTTTGACGATCTCCGAATAAGTCGGGTAAGAATAGATCGTATAGACAAATTCGTCAAGGGGCAAATCATGCTTCATGACGAGGGTGAGCATTTGGGTCCACTCAGCTGCGTGAGCGCCTATTGCATCTGCCCCTAGTACTTTGTCGTTGGGACCAAAGATTACTTTGAGAAAGCCCTTAGTCTTGCCATCGGTGATAAAACGGTCGACAGTCGCATCGACCTTAAAGACTTGGATGTTTTCCTCACCATACTGCTCGATGGCTTGCTTCTCACTGAGGCCTACATGAGCAATCTCGGGATCACTAAAGATCGCCCAAGGCAGGATACTTAGATCATTGGGACGATGATTTCCTTTTTCAATATTGTCCACACAGACCACTGCTTGATAAGCTGCTACATGAGTAAACTTAGCCGGCGTAGCCACATCACCACACGCATAGATATTAGAGGCCGTAGTTTGTAGGTATTCATTGACTTTTATGCCTCGTTCCGAGAACGCTACCCCTGCTTTTCCCAAGTCCATACCATAGAGATTAGGCGTTCGGCCGACGGCCAAAAACACAGACTCGGACCGCAATTCTTGTGCAATCCCATCTACCTCTATAAGCGTAATGGTCTCCTCTCCTTCCTGGCGAAAACCCTTGAGTTCGGCACGGCCGATAGTCTGAATCCCCAAAGCACGAAACTCCTCGATCAAGACTTGCGCCACTTCATCATCTACGACTTTGAGTATCCGCTCATTGCGATCGATGATACTAACCTGTGTACCTAAAAGAGCCATTGATTGGCCCAATTCAGCAGAGATCACCCCGCCACCTACAAAAACGATTGATTTGGGTTGAGTGCGTAAGTCCCAAAAATTTTCATTGTGGAGAAAGTTGACATTTTCACTACCAGGCAAGTCTATGACACGCGGAGAAGAACCGGTGCACAACACAAAATGATCAGCTTCTAATACAGTCGGGCCAATACTGACAGTGTTGGCATTGAGAAATTTAGCGCCCGCTTCGTGGACATAAACATCGATGCCTTGCTTTTGCCATACATCCGGCGTCTCATGGGCATAAATCCCTTGCACGACGCTATCGACATACTCCATGACGGTAGCAAAATTAGCTTTGACAGGCGCTATGGCAGGCAAACCGTATTGAGTAGTATGGCTAATCGCAGCCAATTGTTTTGTGCTTTGTATCAAGGCTTTGCTAGGTACGCATCCCGAATGAGTGCATTCACCGCCGATTTTATCTTTTTCTAGCATCGCAACACGCATGCCTCGCCGCTTGGCTGTAGTCGCGACCACCAGTCCGCCAGAACCAGCACCAATTACGATCAAATCATATTTAGCTTTCATAGTCGAATTTTAAAAGTAGGCTTCTAGTATAAATGACTTGCACACGACTCAATGTGCATCCTTTATTTCAAGAGGTAAAAATTCCTTATTATTACACTTATATCACCTAAACCGAACATGCCACAATCAACAAACCACAATGAGGGTCTTCGATGGATTGGACGCCCTTTTGGAGGATTCATTGACGATATTCGCAGCAGGGCACCACACTATATTAGCGATTTTACGGACGGATTTCACTCCAAAGTAGCCGGAACCACACTATTTCTTTATTTCGCTGCCCTTGCCAATGCAATTGCATTTGGCGCCTTAACGGGAGCCCTTACCGGTAATGAAATTAGCATCATTGAGATGATCTTGATTACCGCAATTGGCGGAATCGGTTTTGCCCTTTTTGCGGGCCAACCCTTGACCATCCTTGGCGGTACGGGTCCAATTACCATTTTTACGGGTCTGCTCTATACCGCTTGTCTGCAACTCGGAATTCCGTTTTTGGCGACTTACGCTTGGGTAGGAATCTGGTCTGGTATCTTGATGTTGATACTAGCTTTTTCGAATGCGAGTGCCTTGATGAAATATTTTACCCGTTTCACGGACGAGATATTTGCTGGCTTAATCTCTGTCATCTTTATCGTTGAGGCAATCAAAGACACCGTCCATGCTTTTGGCGACGAAGGATATGGACTATCAAGTGGTTTACTATCGCTGATCCTAGCTTTGGGAACTTTTATGATTTCGCGTTCTTTGAAAAAGGCGACCAATACGCCTTATCTCAGACGCCCCGTACGAAACTTTTTAAGCGACTTTGGGGCCACCATTGCCATCGTCATTATGACTGGCTTTGCCTTATACTTTTCGGACATACAGCTAAGTCTACCAGCAGTGCCGGAAACTCTCGGTACGACAACAGGTAGAGCTTGGTTAGTGGATATATGGGAAGTGCCTACTTGGGTTATTTTTGCTGCCATAGGCCCGGCGATTCTCGCAACGATTCTACTCTTCCTTGACCAAAATATCACCACTCGTTTGGTCAATTCTGGTGACAACAAGCTCAAAAAAGGCATGGGTTATCACCTTGATCTTGCGATCGTAGGCTTGATTATCTTAGGCGGTAGTTTTTTTGCTCTACCTTGGATCGTTGCGGCGACAGTACACTCACTCAATCATGTCAAGAGTCTCGCCAATTTCAAAGTGGTTGACATAGGAGGTGGAGTAAAAAAAGAAAAAATCGTTTCGGTAATCGAAAACAGATTGTCGGGCCTTTTGATACATGTTTTGATCGCAGCTTCATTGTTCTTCCTCGGATACATGGCTTTGATCCCAATGCCAGTATTATTTGGACTATTTTTATATATGGGATTTGCGTCCTTAGGCGGCAATCAGTTTTACGATCGTCTTATGCTTTGGATTACTGATCCCAAGCTATATCCCAATACGCACTACCTCAAGATAATGCCAGCTAAGCAGGTACATAAATTTACCTTGATTCAATTGGCATGTTTTGTGGTGTTATGGATTCTCAAAACTTCTAAAATTGGTATCTCATTTCCACTTATGATTGCAGCTCTGGTACCGATCCGTTTATTTGCAAGCCGCTTTTTCAAACCAGAAGAAATCGAAGCCTTGGTAGCAGAGGATATCGAAGAATCAGAGGAGATTAGGCAAGGGATGTAAGTTAGATTGCGATTTGCTGCATATTTTCTAGCTTTGGCATAGAATAACTAAAATTATAGATACTCGCGATGGTTCGTTCCGCTTTAATGCTCAGTGCTCGTTTATATGATGATAACAGGACAGCTCAATTAGTAGCTAGCCCAGCTGAGTTTGATGCACTCAAAGAAGCCCTGAACGATACTCGTATCGGAGGATTCGGTCGTATATATACCCAACAAGGAGAAAGTTGTGCCTCGGCCCAACAAGCAATCTCTCAGTTTTTTCACAACCGAGAGCCGCATGAACTCTTACTGATGTATATGACTGGCTTTGAGCTAATTAACCACAATGGTTCGATTTATTTTATCGATATTAATACTGATTTAAACGCCATTGAGGAGACTGCTATTTCAGCCAAATTTATCCATGATGTCGTCAAAAATTCAAAATCCGATCATAAAGTTCTCTTGATTGATTGCTTTGCTAGAGAGGAAATGGATCAAAAAACAAGAGACGAAAAGGAACTTCGTTTAGCAAATTTTTCGCGCGAGACACAATCCATCGTTCTCACCTCTCAGGATACAGGCAAAACTATTCGTACTGAAAAAGGTCAAAAAAACCCTGGTTTTACAGAAAGTTTAATCAAAGGTTTATCCACTGGAGATGCTGATTTGGACCAAAGGGGCTATATCACTGAAAACGAATTATTTCTCTATATCTATAAGCAGATGAGCAAATTTGGGACTGCACCCAATTTGTTTTTGAGTGATCATGAGGATATCTCTAGGATTCGTTTAGCTCGAAATATCGAATTTAGTTCTTTGCCAGAATATGCAAGTGAAGACGACAGTCTGAATTTTGCCCGCTTTCTACGCCTCATCGGCGAACGCAAAAAACTAGATACCAATACAGAAAAAGACACTCTCAGCAAAGTAATTCGCTCTCAACCGGAGGTAATTTTTGTCAAACGTCTCGCCCGTGCTGCCTTAGTTACAGGAGTATTTAGCGCGCTGGCCGCTTGGATCACTAACGAACCGATTTCAAAAGCTATCGCAATCGCTTTGATCGTTTTAGTGGGCTTAGTCATTGACGATTTCCTCAGAAGGAGATTCAATTAGAAATTTTTTAATAGATAGATACTTGAACTGTTGATTCACTCAACGGTTCAAGCATTTTTTTATGAGCAGTTTTTACTGCCGCTGCGCGGAACGCGCTTTCGAATCCCGAGCATCGGGAGAGAAATCTCAAACCTTTCAACATTCCTTTTTCACTGTTTCACAGAACGATAAAATCTAGCGTTCTGCACGGCAGGGAAAGAGAAATAATAAAAAAGGAATGGATAAGTATAATGGTCATTTATAGGCAAAAGACCGCTCTAATACAGATAGGCTTTTAAACACCATGTCTAAAAGCTTGTCTGAGTTTTTTACTCTCGCGTTCTGCGAAGCAAGAAGTCAAAATACAGCAAAAAAAATTGTCGAGGACCTGATCCAAAAACCAAGTACTCAACAATTTATTATTTCAAAATTCTTACTAGTTCGCAAGGGCATCCGCACCGGCAGAAATCTCGAGGATTTCTGTCGTAATCGACGCCTGACGAGCTTTGTTATATTTGATTTTGAGGCCTTTGAGTAGATCCTCAGCGTTCTCAGTTGCCGTGTCCATAGCAACCATACGAGCACCGTGTTCTGCAGCATTAGACTCTAGGACTGCCTGAAAGACCTTAGTCCGTAATGCTTTAGGGATCAACTCAGAGAGGATATCCTCACGATCTGGTTCGAATATATAGTCAGCAGTGAAGTTGGCATCTTTGCCTCCTTCTTCTGCACTAAGATCATCAATCGCTAATGGCAATAATACATCCATCCGACGAACCTGAGACATGACGTTTTTGAATTCATTGTAGCCGAGGTAGACTTTGTCCACCTTACCTGATTCAAAAGCCTCAAATACTTCATTGATTACGATGTTTACGTTGTCAAACGTCAAGTCTGAAAACACATCGTAATTCTGGCTTTCTAACAACATAGGATAGTTGCGCTTACGTACATATTCAAAGCCTTTACGGCCCATGCAGATAAAGCTAACTTCCCCATTGGCGAGTTCTTCGGCCATATTATCATTCAAAAACTGAAAAGTGTTTTTGATGACATTGGTGTTGAAGGGGCCCGCTAGACCGCGGTTAGAAGTGATGAGTATTACCAGCGTGTTTTTTACTTCTTCACGACTTTTGCTGAGTTCACCGGGGATATCTTCAGGGCTAACTACAGCCATGACATTGCCGATAATCTCTTGCAGTTTAGAAGCGTAAGGACGGAGCTGGAGCATTCGGTCTTGGGCACGTCTCAACTTAGCAGCGGCCACCATTTTCATGGCTTTGGTCACCTGCTGAGTGTTTTTGACGGACTTTATCCGAATACGTATCTCTTTAAGATTTGCCATTTATTCAAAAGATTTTGCCACCTGTGCTGCTACTTCCCCCAATTCAGTTTGCATCTCTTTGGTCCATTGCTTAGCACGGATTTGATCAAGGAGACCACTGTGTTTGAGATCAAGTTCTTGTACGAGTCTTTGTTCGTACTCAGCTACGCGTTCTACAGGTAGAGAATCAAGGTAACCGTTATTAGCGGCGAAGATGATTGCTACTTGGTTTTCAACTCTTACTGGGCTGTACTGCTTTTGCTTGAGGATTTCGACCAGGCGACGACCACGTTCTAGCTGACGCTGAGTCGCTTTGTCAAGATCAGAACCAAAACGAGCAAAGGCTTCTAGCTCACGGAACTGAGCCAAATCTACCCGTAACGAGCCTGAAACTTTTTTCATCGGCTTGATCTGGGCAGCACCACCTACACGTGATACGGAGATACCTACGTTGATCGCAGGACGGATACCAGAGTTAAAGAGGTTACCCTCTAGGAAGATCTGACCGTCTGTAATCGAAATAACGTTGGTTGGAATATATGCAGAAACATCACCTTCCTGTGTTTCGATGATCGGAAGGGCTGTTAAAGAACCGCCACCTTTGACGAGACCTTTGTAGTTCTCAGGAAGATCATTCATCTGCGCAGCGATCTCGTCATTGTTGATCACTTTTGCAGCACGCTCTAGTAAACGGCTGTGGAGATAAAATACATCCCCAGGATATGCTTCACGTCCTGGAGGACGACGAAGGAGGAGAGATACTTCACGATAAGCAACTGCTTGCTTAGAAAGGTCATCATATACAGCCAAAGCTGGACGGCCACTATCGCGGAAAAACTCACCAATCGCAGCACCTGCAAATGGAGCGTAAAACTGCAGTGGAGCAGGAGTAGAAGCAGGAGCGGCTACAACAACTGTGTAAGCCATTGCACCATTATCTTCTAAGCTCTTTACAACCTGAGCAACGGTAGAAGCTTTTTGACCACAAGCTACATATATACAGAATACTGGCTCGCCAGCATCATAAAATTCTTTTTGATTGATAATCGTATCAACCGCAATGGCAGTTTTACCAGTAGAACGGTCACCAATGATCAACTCACGCTGACCACGACCAACTGGTACCATCCCGTCAATTGCCTTTACTCCAGTCTGGAGCGGCTCACTTACTGGCTCACGATAGATTACACCAGGAGCTTTGCGCTCATAAGGAGCGTCATATAGTTCTCCTTCGATCGGACCTTTGCCATCGATTGGTTCTCCAAGAGGATTGATAACACGGCCCAACAATCCTTCTCCTACTTTGAGAGAAGCGATGCTACCCGTACGACGTACAGTGTCGCCTTCTTTGATTCCTTCAGAATCACCAAATAGTACTGCCCCGACATTGTCTTCCTCAAGGTTGAGTACCATTCCTTTCAAACCGGTTTCGAATTCGATCAATTCACCAGCCTGAACTTTGCTAAGTCCATAAATACGGGCGATACCATCACCAATTTGGAGGACGGTTCCTGTTTCTTCTAGTTCACTGGAGGACTTGAAGTTGGACAACTGCTCCCTGAGGATCGCAGAAACTTCATCGGGTCTAACTGCAGGCATATCTTTGCTTTAAGAATTGTTGATTTTTGGAATTGTTGAGTTGTTGATTGCTTGACTTTATTCAAGCATTCAATCCCTCAAGCCTTATTTTATAAACTCACGACGGGCACGGCGAATAGAACCCGCAATACTACCATCAAATAAATCATCTCCTACTTTGAGGGTAAAGCCACCGATCAATTCAGAATCGATAGCTTGTTTGATTTCGAGGGTTTGACCACTACGTTTTTCCATGACGCTTTTGATCTCAGCGACCATTTCATCATCAATTTCCGTAGCAGAGGTAAGCGTTCCTCGCAGGATCTTATGCTCTTGATCATATAGCTCCAAGAAAGACTTAGCCATATTAGGGATGAACTGTTCCCGCCCTTTGCGAATAACCAGTTCAAGCATATTTTTCACCATCTCGGTGTTGAGCACTTTACCAAAAATAGCAGTAATGATAGTCTGCTTTTTGGAAGGAGCTACGAGAGGACTCTGCAAAAGATTGAGCAAATCTTTGCTTTGAGTAATTGTATCCAAGACTGTCTGCATGTCTCCACGCACAGCCTCAGTTTCTTTACGCTCATCTGCTAAGCTGTAGACAGATTTGGCGTATCTATATCCAATGCGATCTTCAACCATGATTTTTAGTTATCGCTTAGCTCACCGATGAGGGTTTTAGCAAAGTCTTCTTGCTTGCCTTTGTCTGCGAATTCTTTGCGGAGAATTTTTTCGGCTACTTCTACTGCAATAGTAGCAGCAGTGTTGCGGATTTCTGCTAGGGCAGAACGCTTCTCATTCTCAATCATTTGACGTGTTTTTTCACGTTCAACTGATTCAGCATCAGCAGCGGCAGTTTTTGCAGTAGCGATAATTTGTTCTTTTAGATCGTTCGCTTCGCGAATGATTTTATCACGTTCCTGGCGAGCTTCTTTGAGCAAATTTTCGTTGTCGGCACTTAGCTGAGACATATCATCTCTAGCTTTTTGAGCTTGAGAAAGCGCATCTTCGATAGACTGCTCACGCTGATTCAAAGCACTCATGATCGGCTTCCACGCAAAGCGACGTAGCACGAAGAAAAAGATCAAGAAGATCAAGGTGGACCAGAAAAAGAGACCGAATTCTGGCGTGATAATACTAAGGAGAGTCATTGGATATATATTTAACAATGATTTTGGTCAAAAATAGCCGGGGCATTCCCCCGGCTTTTTCTTGTTTACTTAAGTACTGCCAATAGACATACTACTTCAGCAAAAAGGGCTACACCCTCAATGAAGGCGGCAGTAAGGATCATCGCACCGCGAATATCTCCAGCTGCTTCTGGCTGACGAGCAATAGACTCAACAGAAGCGGCAGCGAGACGGCCGATACCCATACCTGCACCGATTACAGCAAGACCTGCACCGATACCTGCACCCATAATTCCAATCGTATCCATTTTAATATATTAGATAGTGATAAATAAGATGGCAAATTTTAGTGATGATCATCGTGTGACTCCATCGCCATACCGATAAACACCGCTGTTAAAAGCGTGAAAATAAAAGGCTGTACAATTGCTACGATCATTTCTAGTACAAAAATAGCAACCGTAAAGAGGACCGATAAAGGCATGATCGCCATCGCTCCCCCAAAATTAGTACCGCCATTACCCATGATAAAGATCAAACTCACTAGCCCAAGCACCATAAAGTGTCCAGCAGTAATATTGGCAAACAAACGTACTGCCAAAGCAAAAGGCTTAGTAAATAGACCTAAAAACTCAACGGCTGGCATCAATGGGATACCAAACTTCAACCAACCAGGAACACCCGGAGTATTGAAAACATGGATCCAATGATCTTTGGAAGCGTTGACTTGAGTCAATATAAAAGTCAAAAGTGCTAATGCTGCCGTAACAGAAATGTTACCTGCTATATTAGAGTTGAGTGGGGTCAAACCAAATAGGTTAGCAAACCAAATAAAGAAAAACAGGGTCAACAGATAAGGCATAAATGCATCTGCTTTTGCGCCTAGATTTGGTTTAGCTACTTCGTCCCTGACAAAAACGATCACTGGCTCCATGAAAGACTGAAGACCTTTAGGGGCTTGGCCTTCACGTTTTGTATATGAACGAGCCACGGAGGTAAAGACCAATACCAGCATAAAGCCGACAAGGATCATTTGAAAGGAAGTCTTGGTGATAGAGATATCAATCACACTTACTTCCTCGTCTTTGACTGCCTCCACTTCGGCTTCTTCCATATGCACATGCCCATGTTCGTCGGCATGTACTTCACCTCCTGCTTTCAGCGGAACGAGATGCTCATGTACCGGTGCATAACCTTTTTCAAGTAGGGCCTCGGTACCCGATGCAAAGACGAAACCATCGCGACTACTCCAAAACATCCATGGAAGATGTAAGGCAATTGGCTTCATGTGCGTATGCCCATCTTCGCCAGTTACTGGAATGTCGGTGATATGCCAATCGTGGGAGTCCTGGATGTGATGCAGGATGGCCTCAGTTGGATCTTGTCCGCCTCCTTCCTTAGCAGGCTCGTCGGCCTGAAGGAAACTAAATGAAAGCAGAGCTAATATGGTGAAAATTAAAGATTTACGTGACGCCATTGCAAATTATCTTCCCCTAATTAAGGGTTACTTTTTGAATTAGGCGCGCAATTTACGCATTAAGCCATAAACTTCAAACGCAGTGAAAACAAAATATGTCAACATATAGGTTAATACGTAAGATTTTAACATTGGCTTAAACTCAACTGCGACTACCAGTACCCCAATTAGGCCGATTAAAAGTTTAGAAAACATACCTAAGACTAACATCGCAGAGAATTGACGGGTGCCTTTGTCCAATCCTTGAAAGGTGATCATATAAGCAATTGACCCTGTAATATAGGAGACAAGTATTGCTCCGATCATAAACCCAAGATTGGCTTCAGTGATCCAATAAGTAGCAATCAACCACGCGATGCCTAGTAGTACAGCAGCGATAATGGTAAAGAATAGGAGAAAGCGAGGGATACTCAAGGTTTGTTGGGTTTATTCAGTTGCCGGATCATAATATAAATGGCCAAGGCGCAACCAATTAGTGAAAGAGCAAGCGTAAACCATGGCTTTTCAGTTTCGAGCCATTGGTCCAATTTGTATCCGGCACCCACAAATAAAAGGATACAGGCCAGGATTTCAAAACCCAGGCCTGCATATCGGAGGTAGTCGTTAGATGCTTTATGTTTGGGCAAGAGGAATTAGCTTAGCTGGCTTTACCAACTTTGCGATTGGCTGGATTTTTATCATCCACCTTACTAGCTACACGAGTACTAGATTTGGCAAGCAAATCTTTAGCACGCTGTGGAGTCTGAGTGAGTACATCTTTAGCTGCTTCGGCCATTTTAGAGCTACCTGTAAAGACAGCACCCATTTGGACAACAAGCTTTTGCGTAAAGATATCACCAAAGATTTTTCCAGTTTTGTCGATAGTGAGGAGTTCGCGGGTAACGACATTTCCCTTGATTTCTCCTTCTACAGTTGCAACGCGAGAATCTACGTTCCCCTCGATGTAGCCTGTACCACTAACTACTAATTTTGAATTACATACAAGTGTTCCAATCACCTTACCTTCTACACGTAGATCGCCTTCAGCATTGATATTACCGACGACTACTGTTCCCTCAGAGATGATGTTACGTCTTCCTTCTCCCTTGATCGGAGAGCTGCTGCTCTCGCGAGTGTTTTCGTTCTTACTTCCAAACATGATTCGGCTAAAATTTTAAATTAAAAGTCCAGATAATTTGCAGGATCTACCGGAGCGCCGTTTTGCCATAGTTCCAAATGCAAATGCGGCCCGGTAGAGTTTTCTCCAGAATTACCGATTACGGCGATCGGTTCTCCAGCAAAAACCGGACTGCCCACTTGCTTCAGCAGCCTGCTGTTGTGTTTATAAAATGTAACCACATTATCAGCACTTGATACGCCAATGACCCATCCGTTCTCGTCAGAGTACTCAGAGATCACCACGAAGCCGGCAGCTACAGACCGTATCAGTGCATTTTGTTCTGCTACAATATCTACGCCATAATGCGCTTTAGATTCACTAAAAGGGTTTCGCATTTCACCTTTTGCCACAGGGGCAAAGAGATGGAGCAAGGGGGACTGTTGCGAAACTCTTACGACCGGAGGACCTGATGAGGCTACCACCGGAGACGTATTTTGAGAGCTGTTTGTTGTTGGTATATTTTGAGTAGGAGGCACAGCCACCGCTTGAGGCACTGAAACCCTATTTTCTGAAACCACTGGCTTGGTAGGGTTATTGCCTTCTATCGCTGAACGCCCTCTGGCATTGTCAACTACGGGCAAAGCACGTCCTCCCCCCATAGCAGCTAATATTGCAGAATCAGTGCCAAAAATTTTCAATACATTTGCAGCAAAAATATCCCTTTTTTCAACCTCGGCTTTCAACGAGTCAATTACGAAGCGTTGTTCTTGGCCATAAATCTTTACGGAATCCGGATTTTGATAGTCTGGAATCCAAGTGTGGAAGGTTGGCGTATAGATAACAAAGGCCGCTGTACCGACAATGATACCAAAAAGCAATAATGAGGATACCCATAAGATTGTTACGGGCTTAATGACAAACTGGCGAGTTTGATAAAGGGTAACGTCATCGATCAATTCTACCCGATATTTCTTCTCCAGTTTTTCCTTGATACGCTTGTATAGGTTTTGGGCCATATTGCGTTTAGCTTAAAGCTAGTAATGAATATATTTGCTGATAATCAACCTACTAATCAAATTTTAGATATGATATTGCCTTCTGTGTTTCGCAAATCTAAGCAATATTTATCAATATTCTTTTTGCTCTTGCTCCTTTCCTGCTCTAAGGAAAAGGACACCGCTTCTTCACGATTATACCATAGTACAACCTCATACTTCAATGGCTATTATAATGCCGACATAGTCATGAAACAAGTCATCACCGACTTGGAAGAAAACTACGTATTCCCCGAACAGGGATATATTGAAGTAATATACTATGGCACAGAGCAAGAAGCAGAATCCCAAAAAGCTTCTCTGCAACAAATTATTGAAAAAAACGATGCGGTCATCTTTAAGCACCCGAACGGTCAATATATCGACAACTGCCGTTTCTTAAACGGGCAGGCTTGGTTTTATCAGCGCGATTATCGCAACGCTATGACCAACTTTGATTATGTCCTAAGTGAGTTTCCAGAATCGAAACTCACCGCAGAGGTCTGGTTTTGGAAGGCAAAAGCTTTTTACTTCGACGGTAATCCTGAAATGACTTTTAGCGTCCTTGACGAATACTTTGTCAACTCAGATACCTTCGAATTAAGCCCCGAACTGGAAGGAGAACTCGCCGTCTTTCGTACACGCCTCGCTATCGAACAAGCGGAATACAAAAAAGCTGCTCAAATACTCGAAAACGGACTTTCTCAAATTGAAGGTGCCGAACGAAAAAATCGTGCTAGTTATTTGTTGGGGCAATTATACGCTAGCTCAGATGAAGCAGCCCGCGCAACTGAGCAGTTTGAATACGTAGCTCGCAAGACCAATAACTATGACCTCAGCTTTAGCGCCAAAATGCAGGTAGCCAAAATGTATGCTGAAGAAGGAGGGATTCGTGAAGACGATCTCTATGATTATATGGAGGCACTCCTCAAGGATGAGAAGAATATTGAATATCAAGATCAGATCTATTATCAATATGCTCAATTAGCCCAAAGCAAAGGTAAAACTACTGAGGCAGTTGATTATTACAATCGCTCGGTTCGAGCCAGCACCAACAATGCTCGTCGCAAAGCGCTCTCTTACTTTGAGTTAGGCAAAATCTATTTTTCAGCACAAAACTATGACAATGCGCAAGCTTATTACGACAGCGCAGCAGTCTCGATCACTGAAGAATCACTCGAATACAAAGAAATCACCGGTATAGCTAAAACACTTAAGCAGTATATCACTTACAAAAATACCGTTCAATATCAGGACAGTATGATCGCTTTATCAGCGCTTGCGCCTGCTGAACTAGATCGTGTAGTCAATCAAATCGTCGCCAAAGAGATTGCCAAGGAACGGCAAGAGCAACAAGAATTGCTCGATGCCATGCAAAACAACGATCCAAACTTCAATCCACTTCTCAATCAGCAAAATCAACAACGCAATCGGCCGGGCAATCAAGCGGGCGGTTTATGGTACTTTGACAATCCTTCGGCAGTCAGCAATGGCAAAATCCAGTTTCAACAGCAATGGGGACAGCGCAAAAACGAAGATAACTGGAGGCGCAGCCAAAAAGCGATAGCGTTCTCCAATGGAGATGAAGATGCAGCAGCCAATGCCGTTGTCGATAGCGCCCTGATCGAAAAATATGGAGACAAAGCCAAATACTATAAGGATATCCCCACTACGGATGAAGAAACCAATATCGCCGCCGACAAGATTGAGGATGCGCTCTATGGTTTAGCCCAACTTTATAGTACACAACTCAACGAGCCCGATTCGGCTCGCAAAACCTATGAAGATCTACTCCAGCGTTTCCCGGAGGGAGAATATGAACTCCAATCGCACTATGCCCTCTTCAAGCTATATCAAGCCAAAGGCAGCAATCGGGCCGATCGACATAAGCAATATATCCTCAACAATCACCCCAATACGGTCTATGCCCTCCTTTTACAAGGAATCGACCCGAGAGAGTTACGCAAACAAGAGGAAGAATTTAAATATGCTTATCGCGGGGTTTTCACTGCCTTTAGTAATAAACAATACGAGACGACCATCGGCTTTAGTGATTTTTTACTCGCCCAAGCGGACGACTTCCAAAATATTGGCCAAGATGATATGGCCCGTGTACATTATATGCGCGGCATGTCTTATGGCTATACCGGTGAACAAGATAGTTTAAGGAACATATTGACCCGAGTCGTAAAGACTTATCCGGAGGCTGAAGTGGCTCCTAAAGCCCAAAAAACGCTCGATCTACTCAACAAACTCAATCCCCCCACAGCTACTAGCACTGGGATGGGGACTCCGGCCATGCCGAACGCTGCTACTCCAAGCTCAGAAACTGGCGAATCTGAACAAGTGAGTACCAGACCAAGCAACGACCCTAACAATCCAAAGTTTGCGGGTTTCTCGACTGAAAAGAGTGGCAATGACAAGGTTTTTGTGCTGATGTATATCGACAAAACCAAAATCACCAAAAATGAAGCGACTACCCAGGTATCAAACTTCAACTCCGCTAATTACAAAGAGAAAAATCTCAAAGTATTCACCTTTTTATATAAGCAGACCCATCTTCTGCCTTATATCAGCCACTTTCCAAGTATCGAAGATGCCAAGGCTTATATCACCGCCTTTAATGGTTCTAGCGAAGGAAAGGCAATCTTGAAAAGCGAAGAAGAGAAGATTTTTTACATCACGCACTCCAATTTTAAAATTGCTTACGGTCAAAAACGTATGACCGATTATATTGAGTTTTATAGCCAAGTTTTGGAGCCATAAACTGACGGTCAATCTCTTAGCTCCCGATTCCCTAAAATTCGGTATATTTGTGCCCCACGCACATGGGATTTAGGGCTTATGGAAGAATATTCTACTTTAACCGCAGAGCAAACCGAAACAGACAGTCAACAGAAGACCGCAAAAGTGCGCAAAAAACGCTCTTTTAAAGGCCCTCGTAGACTGGTAATGATTTCGGTGATTGGGATCGCAGCACTCATCGCAGTTTTTTTGGTGATTGCTACCCAAAACCTGCCTTCTCTTGCTGAAATTGAAAATCCAACTTCTAGTCTTTCCACTCAGCTTTTATCGGCTGATGGAGTCGTACTAGATAATTTTTACTCCCGCGAAAATCGCGTCAAAGTCAAACTCAATGATGTCTCTCGCCATGCGATTGACGCTTTGATCGCCACTGAGGACGCGCGTTTCTATCAACATTCCGGAGTAGATTATATGCTCGCACCCGCGATTATCAAGCGATTTATCAACGGTACCACTAGTGGGGGTAGTACGATTACCATGCAGCTTTCACGCAACTTGTTCAATCAAGTCGGCAATGAGCGCACGGGTATTCGTAAGATCAAGGAGTTGGTCGTGTCTGCAATCCTCGAACGTAAATTTACCAAGGAGGAGATCATGATGGCCTATCTCAATACGGTCAATATCTTTGGTAACGCATATGGCATCGAAATGGCCGCGCAACGTTTGTTTGCTAAGCCTTCACGTGATTTGACCATCGAAGAGTCTGCCACTTTGATCGGTATGCTGAAAGGTCAAGGCGTTTATGATCCAATCCGCCGTGCGGAACGCGTCGTCGGGCGTCGCAATACGGTCATCGATCAGATGGTCAAATACGAATTTATCGACCCTACTACTATCAATGTTGATAGCGTCAAAGCAATGCCATTGGTTGTAGCGCCTCAAGTACAAGGGCATTTAAAAGGTATGGCCCCTCACTTCCGCCAAAAAGTACGGGAGTATTTGGTCAAATGGTGTGATACGCATACCAAGCCTGATGGCAGTCATTATGATATGTATAACGATGGACTCAAGGTTTATACCACCATCGACTCGCGTATGCAGCGCCATGCAGAAGCCGCCGTTCGCAAGCATCTCACTAACCTACAAGCGACTTTTGACGATCATATCAAAGGACGCGAGGCTTATAATACAGAGCCCAATTTGTTACGTGATCTTCGTCGCCGCAGCGAACGCTATCGTCAAGCCAAAGGTCGCGGAGCGACACCTGAGCAGATCACTGAAGAATTTGACAAAAAAATCAAAATGACCATTTTTGATTGGGATGGTGTACGGGATACCATCATGTCTCCTAATGATTCGCTCAAATATTATAGCAGTTTCCTCGAAACTGGAGTTGTCTCCATCAATCCACTCAATGGCGAAGTCAAGGCTTGGGTTGGAGGTTTGGACTTCCGTTTTTTCAAATACGATCACGTTCAACAAGGTAAACGTCAGGCCGGTTCTATTTTTAAACCATTTGTCTATGCCGTTGCAGTAAGAGATGGTTATTCTCCTTGTGATAAACTGCTCAACCAACCGGTAACCTTCGAAAATGTAGATAATAACGGGACCACCTGGAAACCCAAAAATTCTGACGGTAAGTTTGGAGGCATGATGACTTTACGTCAAGGGCTAGCCAAATCAGTCAATCTGATTACCGCTCGTTTGATGAAAAATATCGGGCCCTATCCAGTTGTCGATCTTGCCAAGCGCATGGGAATCAAATCTCCCTTAGAAGCAGTGCCTTCTATTTGCCTCGGGACTTCTGATGTAAACGTACTCGAATTGACAGGAGCCTACACCACATTTGCCAATCAAGGCATTTGGAATGAGCCTCATTACATCACCCGCATCGAAGATCGTAACGGTGAAATTCTCGCTGAATTCCCAGTAGAAACTAAGCGAATCTTTAATGACAAAGATGCCTACAAAATGGTCGAACTCCTCAAAGGAGTAGTAGACGAGCCAGGCGGTACGGCCTCTCGCTTACGCCATCAGTATAAGTTTCGCAATGAGATCGCAGCTAAGACAGGTACAACCCAAAATCACTCTGATGGATGGTTTATGGGCGTTACACCTAACTTGGTTACGGGAGTCTGGGTAGGAGCAGCTGACCGTAGAGTCCGTTTCAATAGCATTAAACTTGGACAAGGTGCCAATATGGCCTTACCTATCTGGGCCTACTATATGCAGGAACTCTATGACGATGAAGCTATTGGCTTGCCTCAGGATCGATTCAAACGTTCTTATTATGGAGGTATCGTTTGTGATGACCCAGTCAACGCTCGCCTTCCTGAAAACTTAGATGGCAATTCCCGAGACCGAGCTGAAGAAGCTTTGGATGGATTTTAAATGAGTATAGCACTCCAATCAAAAATACGTAACCTCCCTGATGCTCCAGGCGTGTATCGCTTTCTGGATGCAAACAATAAGTTTATCTATATCGGCAAGGCTAAAAGCTTGCGCAAAAGGGTAAGCAGTTATTTTCTCAAAGGGCCTAAACATAGCTACCGCATCGCAAAGATGGTCTCACTGGTTGAGGATATTGCCTATACGGTAGTCAACTCTGAGATCGAAGCCCTCCTACTGGAAAATAACCTCATCAAGACTCATCAACCCAAGTACAATATCCTCCTCAAGGATGGGAAGACATATCCCTACATTTGTATCAAAAAGGAGAGATTTCCCCGAGTCTTTAGTACGAGAACCAAAATCGACGATGGCTCTACTTATTATGGCCCCTACCCTACTGTATGGGTTTTGCACTCACTTTTGGATCTGATTCGAGGTTTTCTCAAACTGCGCAATTGCAACTACCATCTCTCAGAGGCTAATATCAAAGCCGAAAAATTTAGACGCTGTCTCGAATACCAAATCGGCAATTGTGCGGGCCCCTGCGAAGGCTTGCAATCTGAGGAAGACTATATGCAAGGTATCGCTCAAGTGCGCAATATCCTCAAAGGTCAGTTGACTCCTGTAGTGAAGCAATTGGAGGACTTGATGCAAGAATCGGCAGGGAAATATGAGTTTGAGCAGGCTGAATATTATCGCCGAAGACTCGAAAAACTCAAACTATATAAAAAGAAGAGTACAGTCGTATCCGCCACATTGGGCGATCTTGAAGTATTGACGGTTGAGTCTGAAAAGCATCTCGCCGTCGTTAACCACTTCAAAATTTCTGAAGGATCTATTGTACAAACCCATTCTTGGGAACTCAAACGTTCTAATCAAGAAGAGGATGCTGAAATCCTGCAGGCGACGCTTGAGCATATGGTGGCGGATAAAAAAGAACTCGCCAATGAGATCGTAAGCAATGTAGAGATTGATCCTGAAGCCATTTCGCGAGAATTTAGTTATACCGTTCCAAAAATTGGAGACAAAAAACATCTCGTCGATCTCTCTCTCAAAAATAGCCGTACTCTACTCACAGAAAAGCTCTATAAGCAAAACTTCCAAAAGCGTACTACGCCCAACGATCGGATGATGCAGGAGTTGCAGCAAGTACTCAAACTTGATTCCCTGCCAGACCATATTGAATGTTTTGATAACTCTAACTTCCAAGGGACTCAGCCGGTAGCTTCATGCGTAGTCTTCAAAAACGGTAAAGCGGCCAAACGCGATTATCGCCACTTCCATATCAAGACTGTTGAAGGGCCTGACGATTTTGCGAGCATGAAGGAAATCGTTTATCGAAGATATAAACGACTACTTGACGAAAATGAATCTCTCCCCAAGCTGATCGTCATAGATGGTGGCAAAGGTCAAGTCAGCAGTGCCGCAGAAGCCCTCAAAGAGTTAGGGCTATTGAATAAGATCCCGATGATTGGCATCGCCAAACGCTTAGAAGAAATCTATCGAGTAGGCGATCCTGTGCCTTTATATATCGACAAAAAGAGTCCTGCGCTGATCCTGATACAACGGATACGTAATGAAGCTCACCGCTTTGCCATTACCTTTCACCGTGATCAACGCTCCAATGATTCTCGACAACGCTCCTTCCTCACCCAAATCAAGGGGATCGGCCCATCAGCTGAGAAAGAAATCCTCAGAGAATTTCGCTCTGTCAAAAAGCTCAAAGCAGCCTCTAAAGGCGAACTCATCGCTAGACTAGGTGAGCGTAAAGCCGCTCTGATCCTGACTGCGATCAAGGATGGAGTGCTCTAAACAAAAACTAACGTAAGGATTCTGGCTTATTGGAACAGGAAACTGGTTCCAATATTAGTATATTACCATAAATAAAAATATGCAGCACTGATACAATTAAACCATTACGTTTCACTTCCGATAACAAATAGATGGTACGTGCTTCATCTTCCGTTTTCTTCCTGCTTATCTGTTTGGGTAGTAGTCTCTTTGCCCAATTTGTGCAAGGGCCATTTTCATCTTCTCAATTAGACATTCTGCCCCAGGCTGGTTCCTCGCAAAGTTGGCGGGTGCTTGAATTTGGCGGCATGGTTTCCGATGACCAATGGGCGATTACTGCTGACTCCCTCTTACAAGACGAATACACAGATTATCTTGTCGTCTCTGATTTTGGTTTCACTCTTCCTTCCAATGCCGTTATCTATGGTATCGAGGTTGAGTTAGAGTGCCACCGTTCCTCTGGCAATATCAAGAATTTTCGTTCTCGCCTGATGAAGGATGGAGTACTTGGCTCCGTCGACGTGATTGCAAATGGTTTATGGCCTCGGCCAAACGACGATATCTATACTCACGGAGGTTCTAATGACACATGGGGTGAATATTGGACTGCCAATGATATCAATGCTAGTAACTTTGGCTACGCCATGGCAATCGATATGACCTCCAATGATGGTAAAAACCATACTGCTATGGTAGACGACATTCGGATCAAAATCTACTATGATGTCGCCCTGCAAGCTCCTCCCATGCTTCCCCTCAAAGCTCAATTGACAAAGGGCGGCATACTCTTGCAATGGGAAGGCGTAGAACTGGCACCAAATAGTACTTTGACCCTAGAAAAGGCTTTAGCAGTGGGACAGTTTAGCCCGATCTACCAAGAGCAACTACCAAATGATACAATAGCTTGGGGCCAATTTAGTTGGCTAGACAGTGTTTCATCCTATGGGCAGATTCCAAATTTTGCCTATCGGATATGCTATCAAGCTCCAGGACAAGACAAATATTATTCTCCCGCGATTAGTATGCAAGCCTCTCAATCTAATAGCCTAAGTATGCATGTCTTGCCGGCTCATGCCGAACACTTAAACGTACGATTTTCCACCTACGATGCTCAATCGCCTATATTGCTTTGCGTCTTGAATGCAGAAGGGAGAAAACTATATGAAGAAATGTTGCAAACCCGTTGGGGAACAGGCGAGCATAGCCTCAATACACGAGATTGGAGTCCCGGAATTTACTACCTACAACTCTCTCAAGAAGGGAGCTTACAAACTGAAAAGGTAGTAATCAGGTAAGTGTATCCATAACTAGTGATGCAATAAGGATTTTTGATAACGCTGCATTTGACCTTCATGATAAGCATGTACTTGTAGCACATATACTCCGGCTGCTAGATTTGGCAAGGACCATTCATATTTTGTATCTCCGGCAAGTCTTAATTTTTCTTGATGTACGATCCGCCCAAACTGATCCAATAAGGCTAAATCGAGTTGGTTAGCAGGATCTGCCAATTCAATGTGTAAGCGTTCCCCAAAGGGATTGGGAAAGACCCTAAGTTGAGTAGCAACAGCCTCCTCAATAGTTTCCTGCTCAATCTTCTTTCCGCTTTGCCAGCCCAGTACATTGCAATTGTCGTCGAAGATATCGTTACTGGGAAGAAGGCTCAAAGCAGGGCTACTAAGCACTGACAAAGCACCTGAATTGGATGCGGAAAAATTAACTCGAGTAGGCGTAATACTCGTCGTACTGATAAAAGCAGTATAGGGAATAATGCTAAAGCAAGGACTCATTTGAGCAATGTCGCCATTAAAATCCGTTTTGAGCAGCATCACATCCCAACCACCTTGGCTAGAACTATTGGTCTTGCCGGTCATATAAAAACCATCTTTAGTCACCTGCAAATCGGTAATCTCCTCATCTCCGCTCCCTCCATACATTTTGGCCCATAATACATTACCATCTGGATCAAGCGACATGAGAAAACCTTCATCACCACCATTGCCCATACTTTCGTTTTGGAGATAGCCATACACCAATAGTTGATTGCCATAGGTTTTATAGCCATAAATCCTAATCCCAACGCCCGCATTACTACCACCATAAAATAAACTACGCCCAGGCTGTCCATCTAAACCCATTGGGACTCTCAACAAACTACGACTCCCCAAAAGTCCAAGTGCAACGAGAGAATCTGTACCCTTGGAAACGACTTTAGAAAAACTACCCGAATAGTTGCCTCCAGTAGCTGCTGGTAGTAAATAGTAATATTGTTGCACAATATTGCCTTGCTTATCAAAATGAAACATTACAGGACGGGTATTGGAGGGATGGCTGTACGAATAAGCGGCGGCGAATACACTATCTCCTGTCTGAGTCGCTATCGCATCACGAATACGTTCAGTACCAAAGCCA
>JBGCFA010000101.1:0-17074 GCA_045106675.1 Bacteroidia bacterium | reverse complement strand
GAAGTAAGTGGGGATTGGATTCGGTAGAAATATTCGTAAAGACGCGTTTGAGCACCAATCTCGCGGTCAAAAGGATATCCGGATCATCATCTACAATCAGTATGCTTCCGAGGCTCATGGAGAGTGTTATTGAAATCAGCTTACTCGTAAATTAAGACTCAAAGCTCAACTTTTCCTCATCTCTGATCATGTTCCCCAACTTTTTATCATGAAAATGCGTGAATCATAGAAAGCCAATCAGCATGAGAATAAATTTGAGCTTAGTCTTTGCCTGTCTAATATTTTCTCTCCTTAGTTGCAATCCCGGTCAAGATCCGCTGGAGGAATTGCTTCCTAATGAATTACCATTCGAAGATAAAAACCCTAAGATTATTGGTGTATATGGTAAATCACTTCTGTTATCGGGTAGAGGGATGTATTTGGCAGTATGATCCGGAAACAAGAGATAAATCTGAATTGCATTGTCCTAATGGCAGGATAGAAGATTATGCTTATGATGACATTGGCTTTTTATACTATAGCATCAAAGACTATGGTCTTTTTAGACTAAATCTTAGTGATGGGGGTATCAGCCAATTAAATAAATCCAATAGCTGTTTATATACTGATTGGGTCGTAGCGCTTGATGTGGATGATGAAGGCAATGTTTGGTGTTCTCCAGCCTTGTGGGTCAATAATATGCCCCGGAGATTTATTATCGGGAATGGGCTTTATAAGATCAATTGGGATACAAAAGAATGTTTGCAATGGGATAACTCAAATTCCTTAATTCCTCATAATACCATCTTGAGCCTAGATGTAAATCAGGGGCAGGTGTATTTCTCTAATGTCGAGGTGATGTGGGAAGTTCCTGATTGGGAAATGGAACTTTTGATCCATTTTGATGGGGCAGATTTCAGTCGAATAGACAGTGGCAATGCGGTTACTCCTTTATTGAGAAATGTGGAATCCTTTTCCAAAAATAAAGTCAGTTATGCCAAGTATCATGACTATGACCTTGTTACTGATCGCTATGAGTTTTTTATTTGGAATAAAAATTCAGGGACCATTGTCGAGCAACTGGACAATAAAGTATTAGCGTCTGCAAAGACATATCGGGATGTTCAAGGTAACCTTTATACTTTTGGTGATACGAAGGAGGTGGATCACTTCAATGTGGTGACTAGAGAAGCTTTTTTGACTTACAACAATTTAGATATTGAATTTCAAGCTGTGAAGGAGATCAATTCACTATACCGCATTGGTGCGAAAGATTCAATTTGGGTGGGAGGCAAGTCTTTATTTTATGTTCCGGTGCCTTAGTTTGCTTTGACCAAAGCAGTCTGGAAGGCATATCTAATCACCTCTGAGGCAGAACTTGCGCCTAATTTTCGCATGATATTTTTGCGATGAGTATAGACGGTATGAACACTTAAGGAGAGACGTTCTGCAATTTCTTGGGCAGGCACACCTTCGGCCATTTGTTTGACCACTTCTATTTCACGTTGCGTAAGTCGGGTGGGGGCGCAATCTGCCACGGCTGGATTCATGGTTCTTTCTAGCAAAATGTCTAGCACTTTACTACAAAAAAACTTTTCACCAGCGGCTACTGCTTTGATTGCTCCCAAGATTTCTTCTTCGTCGCACTCTTTGAGTAAAAACCCTAGCACACCATATTCCAAGACACTGATCACTTGACGACGCTCTAGGTCTGAGGAAATCACTAATACGTTGGTGGAGGGGGAGCGTTCGATAAGATCGCGCACAGAATCGGTTGAAAAAGCCTTTCCAGCTCGATAATCAATGATTACTACATCTGGCTTGTGTTGAGAAACGTTAAGGTGAAGTTCCTTTTCGTTGCGGGCTTCTCCTATCACATGGATAGATTTGCTATCAGCCACCACTGCTTTTATCCCTTCTCTTACGAGAAAGGCATTGTCGGCAATAAGGATATTAGTGGTTTTCAAATCTGGGAGCTTTTATACTGCAATTTTAGGGACTATTTAGAATGAATCCAAATCACTTTTGCCCCCACTTTTGGGATAATCCGTTTTGTGGCAATTATTTCATAGATTTGGCGCTATGAACTAGAACCTATGCGAAAATATTTTATTCTTATTGCCCTTTTGGCTTGCTCCCTTTCGCTATTTTCTCAAGATACCTACTCTACGTATTCTGGCCTAATTGATCGCATTGCTGATCTAGGTCGCCGTGCGAACGTTCAGCTTACTTCTTTAGGCTTGACGCCCGCTGCCCGGAATATTTGGTGTTTACGGATTGGAGGAGAAGAACGCGAACAATTGCCGGGGATTGCAATTGTAGCAGGGATGGATGGTACTGGCTTATTTGGTACCGAATTGAGTCTGCGCATCGCCGAGGCGGTAAGCAAAGATGAAACCTTGCTCGAAAAAGTTTCTTTTTACATTATCCCCTTGGCCAATCCTGATGTCTATGCCAATGATCCTAGTAAGACGCGTTATGAGAAGCATACCAATGCTCAACCTTTTGATGATGATCGCGATGGAGAGGTAGACGAAGACCCATTTGAAGATTTGAATGGCGACCGTCTCATCACTTGGATGCGTATCGAAGACATCGGTGGTGATTGGCGAGTGCATGACGATGATGATCGTGTCATGGTGAAGGCCGATCTGTCTAAAGGCGAACGCGGTACATTTCGAATGTTGATCGAAGGCATCGATACAGACAAAGATGGCTTACTCAATGAAGATGGAGTAGGGGGGATCAACCTCAATCGTAGTTTACCCTTCAATTATCCTAATTTTGCTGAGGGAGCTGGACCCTATCCGGTTGCTTCGATTGAAAGTCGTGCTCTCTTAGACATGATGTATGAGCAATGGAACGTACATACAGTCTTATCTTTTAGTGAACTCAATAATCTCAGCCATGCTTGGGAAGCTCAGGCCCCCTCTCGCGATAGCCGTATTATTAAAAAGGTTTTCCCCGCTGATGGAGAAGCTTTTCAATGGGTGGCTAGTAATTATCAAGATAAAATTCCTGCTAAAGAAGCTCCCAAAGTCAATAGTGCTGGTGGAGACTTGATGAGTTGGGCTTATTTCCATTATGGGCGATATAGCTTTTCAACTCCTGGCTGGTGGGTGCCTAAAGTGGCTCAGGATAGTAGTCGTAAAGTAGATATGTCCAATGAGACGATTCGCTTTTTGACTTGGGCCGAGCGCAATGGACAAGAAAAACTATGGGTAGATTGGCAAGAATATGAACATCCCGATTTCCCTGATCAAAAAGTGGAAATTGGTGGGATGGTGCCTTATGCCAATGTATTACCTCCTTATACCATGGTAGATAGCATCGCCGGAGCGCATATTGAGTTTATCAATGACTTGGCGTATATGATGCCTCGGATGGAGTTGCGCAATGTGAAGGTTGAGAAGCTAGATGGGGATTTGTCTCGCATCACCGTGGATCTCTACAATGCAGGGACTTTACCTACTCATACTGCCCTTGGCCAACGCTCCAACTGGGTGCGCAAGCCGATGGTAGAACTCATCCTCAATCCTGATGAAGAGCAATATGTACTTGCGGGTAAGCCCGTACAAATTATGGGACCAATAGCCGGTGATCAAACCGTAAAGCTAAGTTGGTTGGTTTGGGGAGAAGGTTCCTTAGTACTCAAGGCCGGAAGCCCTATCTGTGGTTTTGCACAACAAGTGATTGAACTCCCTTAATTCTCCTGATTACAATGAAGACTTTTATTATATCTTTTTTCTCATTGCTTATCTTGGGATTACCTGCTCTGCAAGCCCAAGAAGACTATTTATTCAAAGCGCCCGGTGCGCCTCGTGATCCCAAAGTACCCGTTCGATGGAATCGCTACTATGACTATGACGAGATAGAAGCTCTCTGCAAGCAAATGGCGCAAGCCTATCCTGAGCTAGTAACTTTGGAGAGTATTGGTCTCTCCTATGAAGAACGTAATATTTGGTGCTTGACTGTCACGGATAAGACGATTGGACGAGCTGACCAGAAACCTGGTTTCTATATTGATGGCAACATTCACTCTAATGAAATCCAAGGTTCTGAGTTTGCTCTCTATACGGCTTGGTATCTTATGGAAAACTTTGAAAATGTCGCTTTTATCAAGGAATTGTTGGCGAATAAGGTTTTCTATATTGTGCCTACAATCAATCCTGATGCGCGACATCACTTCTTCCATACACCCAATAATGCCAACTCACCTCGCGGTGGATTGGTGCCCGTAGATAATGATGGCGATGGACAGTACAATGAAGATGGTTATGATGACCTCGACGGAAATGGTGAAATCACTATTATGCGTCGTAAGTCGATTAATGGTCGCTGGAAAACCGATGCGGATGATCCTCGTCGCATGGTCCGTGTGGCTGGAGACGAGATTGGTAATTATGAATTATTGGGCTATGAGGGCATAGACAATGATGGTGATGGCCGAGTAAACGAAGATGGTGTATCGTTTTCTTATGATCCTAACCGTGATTGGGGCTGGGGCTGGCAGCCTGATTATATTCAAGGAGGAGCTTATAAGTATCCTTTCTCATTACCAGAAACTCGTGCCGTAGCAGAGTTTGTCGAGCAACATCCCAATATCGCGGGAGTACAGACTTACCACAATTCTGGTGGTATGATCTTGCGTGGCCCTGGTGCTAAGGAAGATGTCAATCTTTATAATCGCACAGATTTACGTGTATATGATCAGTTAGGGAAACGCGGTGCGGAACTCTTACCTGGATACCGATATATTGTGATTTATAAGGATTTGTACTCTGTTTATGGCGGAGAGACAGATTGGTTTTATGGGAGCAAAGGGATTTTTTCGTTTTCAAACGAACTCTGGACCTCATACTTGATGTTCAATAAAGATTATCGGAAAGATGGTGGGAGTGCAGGCGCTGATTATTATAAGTTTGATAAGTACCTACTGTTCGAGGAAGCCTTTGTACCATGGAGCAGTTTTGAGCATCCACAGTATGGAGAGGTCGAAATAGGAGGTTTCAAACGTGGATATCGCCGTATAGACCCTACTTTTATCCTAGAGAGTGATGCTCATCGTAATATGGCTTTCACGGTTTATCACGCAGATCAAATGCCACAGCTCAATATTCAAGAAGTGAGCACGCGTGAACTACGCAAAAATGTATTTGAAGTAACTGCGGTAGTGGCTAACAACCGAGTGATTCCTACACATTCAAGCCATGATGTCAACAACAAAATTACTCGACCTGACTGGATCAGTATTCGTTCCGCGGAGAAGACAGAAGTCTTAGCCGGTATGATCGTAGAAAATCGAGACTTTGGCGTCAGCCAAGAACAAAAGTATCAGCCCGAAAAGATTCGCGTTGCCAATATCCCCGGTATGGGAACTGTAACGGTACGTTGGATCGTCAAGGGGGAAGGCCCATATCTAGTAGAGGTAAATAGCGTCAAAGGAGGCTTTACTGCCCACTCAACTGCTACCCCTACTGATACAGAATAATATACATCAGCGAGGCTGTTGCTTAGCATCTCTAAGCAAGCCTTCAAATAGCCAATTAGCCATTAGCTGACGATTACCCTCAATGACTAGCCTTGCTTGGTCATTGGGGTTTTTTATATTACCTAACTCAATGAAGACCGCCGTAGGATCAGTTTCCCGTAACATATGCAAATCTCTGGCAGTGACGGTTCCTTTGTAGCCGCGATTTTTGCGGTAATAATCGTATTTCTCCTTGAGAGTCTTGCGTAAGGTATTGGCCAACATTTGGCTACCACTGTCTCCCTCTTTGTGATAGAAATACATATCAATTTGCGAACCTTTATTGTTGGAGTCAACGTGTATGACTACGAGACGCTGGTAGCGAACGCCATTTTTCTTATTGCGTTCGTATAGCGCATTGATGGCATCAGAGCGTTGCGTAAGGCGCTTGGATTGATTGGTGGGGATATCGAGATCTACCCAACAAGTTTCATCTTTGTCGCATTCAAGGATCTCACTCGCCCGAATACCGTCATCTTTATCTCGCGTGATGATATATACGGTGGCTCCATAGGAAAGAAGGTTCCAAGCCAAGCGTAAAGAAACGTCATAAGCATACTCGTCCTCGCAGAGACTATACTTGCCATAACGACCGACAGCTCCCGGATCAGGCCCGCCATGCCCTCCGACGATATAGTACACATACCCTTTGAGAGAAGTATTTTGCAAAGGTACCCGAGCATAGTCAGAACCAAATATATCATAGGTTCCTCTCAAGGTAGACCCATCTGACATAGTTTTCGGGCCCGGATTAGTGATACTTGGGCCTCCTGGTTCCGAAGGCTGATTAGTTCGAACTTCTGCAATTTGGGTTTCGAAGCTTATCTTTTCTTGTGGACATTTTAAAGTGTGGTAAGGTACCCAAAGCACTTTGTCTTTACGATAATCGCCTGCTTTGAGCCCAGATTGAAACATCACATCATTGAATGATTGGATGTTTTCTGCCCAAGGACGATCATTGTTGCCGGTAGTGGTGCGAATACTTTTGCCATTATAGGAGTACACCAAAACAGGAAGGAAATAAGTCTTCCCTTCACGCAAGCCTTGTTTGGGCTTGAGATTATTGATTTGGTAGAAGTAATTGAGGTTACAAGGGCTTTTGATCTGGTAACGTTCTAACAAAACGTAGGCTCCATCGCCTTTGAGCGCTTTGACAGTAAGGTGTAATTGAGCCTCCGTTTGAGCAAAGGTGGTCGTAGAAAATGCCAATAATATCCATGATATTAGCAGCCAAGAGCGTTTATATTTCATCCTGTGTGTCGAGTCTTTAAGTGACGAAATTAACCAGACGCCGACAGGGTTCCAAACTCTGCCAACGTCTGTATTGTCTATAAATTCGTCAAAATGAATTCTGTCATCTTATTATAGAGATGATAACGTGTATAACCACCATATATTCCATGGTTCTTATTGGGGTAAAAAAACGAGTCAAACTGCTTATTAGCGTCTACCAAAGCAGTTACCATTTCCATTGAATTCTGATAGTGGACATTGTCATCTCCCGTGCCGTGAACGAGTAAAAACTTGCCTTGAAGCTGATCTGCAAAATTGAGCGGAGAGTTTTCGTCATAACCCTCGGCGTTTAGCTGTGGCGTCTTAAGATAGCGTTCTGTGTAAATGCTGTCATAAAACCTCCAAGTAGTAACAGGAGCGACTGCAATCCCCATCTTGAATAAACCATCGCCCTTAGTCATGCAGAGAGAAGTCATATAACCACCATAGCTCCAGCCCCAAATACCGATACGCTCACCATCAATGTAGGATTGGCGACCAAGATATTTGGCTGCAGAAATCTGGTCCATCGTTTCGTACTTGCCCAGTTCTGGATAGGTAGACGTTCTGAAATCTCGTCCTCTGGCTCCTGTGCCTCTATTATCGACAGATACTACGATATAACCGTTCTGCGCAAGCATCTGGTACCACATATAGTTGAAGCTACCAAACTCGTTTTTGACAGTTTGAGATCCCGGACCTCCATAGACAAACATCAAAACGGGGTACTGCTTACTAGCAACAAAATTAGTGGGTTTGATCATCCAACCATTGAGCTTTGTGCCATCTTCGGTATCAAAATCAAAAAAACTAGGCGGAGCCATATCGAGCTTCGCCAATTTACCTTTGAGTTTTTTATTCTCTTCGAGAACTTCCACCGTTTTGCCCTTGGCATTGAGTAAACGCGTTACTCCCGGTTCGGTGGTGCTAGAATATGAGTCTGTAAAATAATTGAAAGCTGAACTAGCTGTAACACTATGCATCCCAGCTACTTCGGTGAGTTGCTTTTTCTTTTTACCATCTAGCCCAACGACAAATAATTGACGCTCAAGCGGGGAAGTTTCAGATGAGAGATAATACAATTTATTATTGGCCTCATCGACTCCGACAATTTCCGTTACTTCATATTTGCCATTAGTCAATTGAGCGACGCGTTCGCCTTGGCGGTCATAACGATAAACATGATTGTAGCCATCCTGCTCACTCATCCACAAAAAATCTTCACTCTCCTGCAAAAAATGCCACTTATCACTAGTTACTTCAATATAGGATTTTGCTTTTTCTGTCAAAACTACCTTGCTGCTACCTTCTTTGGCGTTCGCGAATAGCACATCTACTTGATTTTGAAGACGATTGAGACGCATGATGCCCAGTGTCTCATTGCCTACCCATTTGATGCGCGGGATATATTGATCCTGTTCCGTACCGATATCCATAAGAGTATGTTTTTTACTCGCCAAATCGTAACTATGGATCGTTACGAAAGAGTTTTGTTCACCTGCTTTGGGATATTTAAAATTGTATAATTCAGGGTATAAGCTTCCATAAAAAGGAATGGTAAACTGCTTGACATGCCCTTCATCAAAGCGATAATAGGCGAGGTGTTTCCCGTCGGGAGAAAAAGCAAAAGCCTTGGTAAGACTAAGTTCTTCTTCATAGACCCAATCGGTCGAGCCATAGATGAGCTCATTCCATTTGCCATCGAAGCTCAGTTGAGTTTCCTCGCCAGAGCTGAGGTTGTGGAGATAGAGATTGTTTTCATAGCAAAAGCCGACCATATTGCCATCGGGTGAGATGGTAGCATTGCTGATTTTTTGCCCTTCGTGCAACGTCTGGACACTTAGGTCTGATAACTTGACCACAAATACTACTTCTTTGCTCGAACGACGGTAGATAGACTCGCTTTCAGCTACGAGCAATACCATCGACTCATCTTCATTGAAACTATAACTCTGGATATCTTTGGGACTATACTCACCTAAATCTAGTTTAGCATATTTTAAAATATCATCTACTTTCTGACCATTTTCGATGCTATATCGAGCTATGCCGGCATCTTCTTGCACGCTATAATATTGATCATTTTGCATCCAGCGGAGATTGCTGGGCGATTGCGCATAATAATCGTAACGAAGCCAAATGTTTTCTAAACCGATCTCTTGGGCTGTCAAACCCAGCATATGTAAGCACACAAGTGCGAATACAAAACTCTTTTTTCTCATACTGTTTGATTAGTTTTAGGCAAAACTAAAGAATACTCTTGACCCATATAGCGAAAAATCTGCGTTTTTTACGCCAACAGTATAGTCAGAACCACACTGAGTTTGCTCGGACCCTCGATTTGTGGGAAGATACGGTAAGGCGATTTGAACAAGGCAAAGCTGAACCAGACCTTGATACCTTGGTCCAAATTGCTAAACAGTTGGCTTTGCCGATCGAACATTTATTATTGCGAGATCTTGAATTACAAGATGCCCGCCGCAAAGCTCGCCGCATCGGTTTGATCTTATTAGATGTCGATGGAACCCTCACGGATGGGACCATGACCTATGACCAAGAAGGGCGACAATATAAAAGCTTCCATGTGCGTGACGGTATGATCATTCATCGCTTGATCACGCGCAAAAAACTAGCGTTTGGCTTTATCTCTGGAGGTAGCAATGAGGCTATCGTTCAAGCAAGAGCCAAAACCCTAGGGATTGATAGAGTCTATTGCGGCCCTAAACCCAAACTTGAAACCACTGATCTATGGCTGAGGCAAATGGGTCTCAAATACGAAAATGTGGTGTATCTCGGCGATGATGTCAATGATTTGCCCGTGATGCGTAAAGCGGGCCTTTCGGCTTGCCCTGCTGATGCACCTAGCTCCGTCAAACGCGAAGTTAACTATGTCCTCAAGACTCCCGGAGGCAAAGGTTGTGTAAGAGAACTTATGGAAGATCTTTTGGGCTATAATATCGTAGAATAGGTATGAAGCATACCGATAAATCGATAGTCATCTTTGACGGTTACTGCAACCTCTGTAATGGTGCTGTGGATCAGATCATCAAACATGATCCTGATAACCGATTTATGTTTACCGCCAATCAGCATGATGCTGGTAAAGAGCTTTTGCAAAAATTTGGCAAGAACCCTGAAGTGGTCTCTACTATCTATCTAGTAGAAGGAGACCAAATCTATGAGCGCTCTGATGCTGCTTTGCGGATCGCCCATAAAATGTCTTTTCCGTATCCGCTTTTTGGGATTGCATGGATTTTTCCTGCCTTTATTCGTGATCCTGTCTATAACTTCATCGCTCGTAACCGCTATCGCTGGATGGGGCAAAAAGAGACTTGTAGGATGCCTACTGCAGAGGAACGCGCAAAGTTCTTAGTTTAAAACATTTTCCAAACATTCAGTCTCGTTCAGGCTAAAGCTGCATGCGAAAAAGCGTTCCGCGAAGCGAGAGACCTTAAATCTTGACTTATATGCTTTGCTATGAGGCTATATCATCTAAATGTTGGCTGATCCAGGCTTGCCGTTTTTGCTCCAAAAAATGTGTTTCGAGCTGGTTTGAACAGGATTCGATAGCCAATTCAATCTCTTCTAATGCCTTGCCATGATTACCCGTTTTATCATAGTACTCAGCCCATACGCCATGATATAGGTATTGTCTTTGTTGCAAGTGGGATACATTGATCTGCTCTAGTTTTTCCTTGGCAAGGAACGCTTCTTCCTTTTGTAATAAAATGGACGCCTGCGACAATAAGATATTGTCAGAAGGTATCAATTGGTACATCTCATCATAGAGTGTCAAGATTTGGGCCCAGTTGGTGTCTTCAAACTTATTGGCTTGGATGTGCTCGACTGCGATCGCTGCTTCCAAATGATAGATAGAATTGTCAGCGAATTCCGTAGACTTGGCCAATGCGTCAAATCCTAGTTTAATCAATGGCATATACCATTTTGATCGATCCTGATGTTTTAGATCGACGATAGCTCCATCTGAGATTTTGGATTCTAGCCGTGCAGAATGAAAACAAAGCAACGCAAAAAGGGCATATAGGCTACCGGTTCGAAATCGCTCTTTCACCAAAAGTAGTTTGCATAGCCTCAAAGCTTCCCCACAAAGATCTTTGCTGATCAGGATGTCAGGTTTTGTGGAGTGAAAGCCTTCATTGAAGATGAGGTAAATGATTTGTAGGACTGCTGATATACGCGCCGGGATTTCATTCGCGCTGGGATATTCCAATTGGATTGCCTTCTCTTTGATTTTTAGGCGCGCTCGTGTTAATCGTTTTTTGATAGTTTCTTCTTTTTGGAGCAGGGCCGCAGCTATCTCCTTCAAAGAAAAACCAGAAATAGACTTCAAGGCAAAAGCAATTTGCTCGGCTTGTGAAAAGGTTGGGTTACAAGCCAAGAAGATCATGCGTAATTGACTGTCTGCTACTTCATGATCTAGAAAATATTCGTTGATTTCGAGCGCCACCGAGCCATGAATAATTTGGTCGTGCCTTTCTTGGGTCGCATTGAGTTGTCTAAGAAGGTCGATGACTCTATTTTTTGCGGCAAGCGTCAACCAGGCTTCTGGATTTTTGGGGAGTTCATTTCTCCATTTTAGCGCTGCTTTCAGAAAAGTATCCTGTATCGCATCTTCAACTAATTCGATTTTAGATGCGCCAAACAAGCGTATTAAAATCGCGACCATCTTTCCATACTGATGTCTGAAAAGATGGTCTACGATTTTATTTTCGCTGCTATTGCTCAAATTTCATTATTTCACGGATCTCAACCGCACCACCAAGATCATAATCTGGATAATCTTCCGCGATTTTAACAACATCTTCAACCTTTTCTGCTGCTACGGTATAATAGCCGCCTATCAATTCTTTGCTTTCTACAAAAGGGCCATCTGATACGACTCTTTGTGGGCCAGTTACGCGCTTTCCCTGATTAAGTAATGCTTCTCCTCCTCGTAAAACGCCCTGCTCTTTCATTTTAGCACCCCAGGCAAACCATTTCCCCATTCTCCCCTGCAATTGCTCTGGGGAAAGTCCTAGTTCTTGATAATCGGCGCCAACGAAAAGCATCATGAATTCTTTCATTTTTTTACGGTTAATAGGTTACTGATTGAATGACTCACTACCTTTTAGTAAGCTTCATTTGCCCTATCACGAAGCTGTTTGCCAAAAAGGGGACATCAAATGATATTTTTTATAAGATTTTTTCCTGACGAGTCGCTTTTAGCTGCTAAAAGCGTGTCAATGCATATAATACGATTCCAGAAGCTACTGAGACATTAAGACTGTGCTTGGTGCCAAATTGAGGAATCTCTAAAGCAGTATCCGCTATATCGACGATGGCTTGTTGCACCCCATCCACTTCATGTCCAATTACGACAGCATACTTTTCGTTCTCTTTAGGGTTAAACTCGGGAAGCATCACGCTATTATGCGCTTGCTCCAAGGCCAAAATCTGATATCCATCGGCTTGTAATTGCTGACAAATTGTAAGTGCATCCTCTGCTGCTTCCCACGTCACACTTTCTGTCGCTCCAATGGCAGTTTTGCGTATTTCACGGTGTGGAGGCTTAGGTGTAATACCGCAGAGATAAAGTTTCTCAACCCGAAAAGCATCTGCTGAACGAAATACCGAACCTACATTGTGCATGCTCCTAACCTGATCTAGGATCACCACTAGAGGTCGTTTTTCTGCTTCGCGGAACGCTTCCACACTCAATCGATTTAACTCCGCTAATTTTCGCTTTGGACGATTCATAACATTTTTAACATTTCGTTAGTACAAAACTAGCACCTCAATTTGTAAATTAGCAGCTCAAATTATTGTTAATGGCGCAAAACTCCACCGATCGTACTACAGAACTCCTCAAGAAGGTCCGCAAAATTGAAATCAAAACGCGTGGGCTCTCCAATCAGCTCTTCTCCGGTGGTTATCATTCGGCCTTCAAAGGTCGCGGTATGTCCTTTAGTGAAGTCCGTGCTTACCAATACGGCGATGATGTCCGCAATATAGATTGGAACGTTACGGCACGCTTTGATGAACCATTTATCAAAATATTTGAAGAAGAACGTGAACTAACGGTCATGCTCTTAGTTGATGTCAGTGCTTCAACTCATTTTGGGACCTATATCAATGCCGAAAATCAAGCCCAGCGTAAGCAAGACTTTATTGCTGAGATTTGTGCTGTCCTTTCTTTTTCCGCTATCAATAACAATGATAAGGTTGGCTTGATGATGTTTACCGAGCAAACTGAAAAGTTTCTCGTTCCTAAGAAAGGAAAAAACCACATCCTCCGCATCATCCGTGATTTAGTTGAACCTGAAGCCAAAGGCAAAGGCACTGATATCGGCGAAGCGCTGCGCCATCTTACCAATATGTTGAAGAAGCGCAGTATCCTTTTTGTGATTTCGGACTTCATGAATACGGGTCCAGATTATAAAGAAGCTCTGACTATCGCTCGTCGTCGTCATGATGTTGTGGGTTTGCACATCTTCGATGAACGCGAGGCTGAATTGCCCAATGTGGGACTAGCACGTGTTCAAGATGCTGAAAGTGGACAAACCATCTGGCTAGACACCGCTCAAAAAGGCGCTCGTGAGGCCTACGGTAAGTGGTATCAAGATAATTTAAAACGTACACGAGAAACATTTCTACGGGCAGGAGCAGATTTTGTCAGCATCAATACTCGTGAATCTTATGTCCAGGCTCTCTTGAGTCTTTTTTCTAGCAGAGGGAAACGCCGCTAATTATACAAACCTCCCCAAATAGCTCGGCTTTTTTTTCGCCAAATCCCTGCTATCTTTGTTTCTCTGCCTCTGATATTTTGAAGCACAAAAGAATCAATTATCACTTACATGCTAAAAACGAACTGCACTTGGGAACATCCTTATGAACCTGCTGAAGCTTACAGCAAGAAAGTTGCTTACTTTTCGATGGAATTTGGGATAGATCCGGCATTTAAAATATACTCTGGTGGGCTTGGATACCTCGCTGGCTCACATATGCGAAGTGCACATGCCGAAAAGCAAAATATGATTGGCATCGGCATGCTCTGGAAATTTGGCTACTATGATCAAATGCGTGATGCCAATAGCCAGATGAAGGTGCTTAATCGCGAACGTTATTACTCCTTTTTGCAGCCGACAGATATTATTGTTCCGGTCAAAATCCGTGATCATGAAGTCAAAGTGCAGGCCTTCTATCTTCCACCTGAAGTTTTTGGTACAGTACCGATGTATTTCCTGACTACTGACCGTGAGGAATTTAATGATTATCTCTCCTGTACGATCTCGCATCAACTCTATGATAACAATGACTCTGCTCGTATTGCCCAAAGTATCGTCTTGGGAATCGGTGGTATCAAAGTAGTGGAGGCACTTGGTGGCGCAGATGTGTATCATATGAATGAAGCTCATGCCTTGCCGCTGGCTTTTCATCTTTATTATAAGCATAAGGACATCGCCAAAGTACGTGAGCAATTAGTCTTTACAACTCATACTCCTGTAAGAGCCGGTAATGAAGAACGCAATATCCATCAACTCAAGGATATGAACTTCTTCAATGGACTGGACTTAGATACAGTACGCGAAATCACAGGTGAGCAAGGAGATCAGTTTGGCTATACTCCAGCTGCCTTGCGTATGTCTAATAAAGCTAATGGTGTTTCTCAGCTTCACGCCAAAGTCTCTAATGAGATGTGGCAACATGTGGAGCCAAAACAAGAGATCATTGGCATAACCAACTCTCAAAACCAAGAGTTTTGGCAAGACAAATCGCTCAAAGCAGCCTTAGACACAGATGACGACAAGGCGTTCCGCGAGCGGAAAAGAGAAATGAAAAAAGAGCTCTTTGAAATCGTGGCTCACCAAACTGGCAAAATCCTTGATCCAGATATCCTGACCATTGTTTGGGCCCGCCGCTTTGCTGCATATAAGCGAGCTGATCTAATCATGCGTGATTTGACTCGATTTTACCAGCTACTCAATCGTTCGGAGCAGCCGATACAAGTAATCTGGGCGGGTAAACCTTATCCCAAAGACGATTATGCCGTCGATCTCTTCAATCGTTTGATCCAAATGACTCGCCTGAGTCATAATTCTGCTGTGGTTACGGGATATGAAATGGATCTTTCCAAAGCTTTGAAATTTGGCTCAGACGTCTGGCTCAATACGCCTCGTCGCCCTATGGAAGCTTCCGGCACCAGTGGAATGACTGCCGCCATGAATGCTTCTGTCAATTTCTCTGTCAATGATGGTTGGATTCCTGAATTTGAAAAGCACGGGCATAATGCATTTATTATACCTGAGGCTGATATGACTCAATCCAATGAGACGCAAGACAATCAGGATTATCACAATTTAATGCGCATCTTGACTTCTGAGATCATCCCAACTTATTATGAAAAACCTGATGCATGGCTCAAGATTGTCAAAAATAGCATGCGCGAAGTTGTGCCATTTTTTGACTCCAACCGCATGGCTCGGGAGTATTATGAGCGACTGTTTTAAGAATATCGCTTAGTCAGCGAACGTTAAATACAAAGAAGAGAGAGTTGAAATTGGAATAAAGCAATTGGAAATTCGAAAATTCTGATAAATTCCAATTTCTACTCTCAATATTATACTATAAGATTCCCCCCTATGAATTGGACTGCCCACTGGACTTATCGCATGATGATCATGCTCCTCGCTACAACCATGGCCTTTGGCTCTGTAGGCTGTAGGAAGAAAAAAGAACTCGCTGAGGAAATGGCTAGACAAGAAGCAATGGCCGCAAAGAAAGTAGATATTGCCCTTAAGGAACTTGCCGAAATTTCTGCATCTGTTTGTGGTGGCTTCGATCACCTTGATGCACTTGATAGGCAACTAGCTGAGATCAAGGCACGAAATATCGATAATGCAGAAGTAATGGTAGCTATTCGTAAAGCGGAGTATCACCTCCAACAGGAGCGCGAACGTCTAGAACGAGAAAGGGCCACTGCTGAAGTCGCTGCGGCCGCCGCTGCAGCTGAGGCCGAGAGCAAAAATGTAGGACCGAGGGTAGATCAAATGTTTGGCGCTATTTCAAGTGCAGGCAATGAAGCGATTGCCAATGCTAAGATTGAAGAATTGATTGGGATGTTCAGTTCTGACCGGACACCCGTTTTGATCGTCATAAGCCAAAGTGGTAGTTCCGTTGATTATGATCGTCCTACTACTATTCGCAAATACCTCAACTATATCAAAGATACTGGCAATAATACCAACAGGGTACGCAATGTCGTTTTAGACGCAAACGGAAGAATCAAAGAACTTGAATTGATAAAACAATGAGAATACTAACTGCTGTATTGCTGCTTTGGGGTATGATGAGTGGCACTGTCCTTTTTGCTCAGGCTGATATTTCGCCAGAACGTAAGCAAGCGATTGACTCCCTCGCGATGGAGAAAGTCCGCGACCTTAGTACCTATATCAGTATCATTGGGGATAAAGACACTCCCTTCTCTGAAGCAGATCGTGTAATAGATCGTGCCGTAGAGTTATTTGCTGATGATGCCGAAATTGGCGTTTCTTCACTATATAGAGAAGAGATCCAATATTTTGGTCCTCGTCGCTATTGCGAACGCTTGATGGCCTTGAATTATGATCAAGTCAGTATTCGCTGGTTCAAGATTCAGTATATCTCTGACTTAGAGTTACAACCTGACGGACGTTATGTAGGGGTGATTACCATCTATCAGCGTTTTGAAGGGGTAACCAAAGAAGGTTTGAAGTATATGGATACAACTAAAAAAGATATTACCGTCTACGTCGAACGCAAGAGTACCCAAATCGGAGGACGCACCATAGAGTTTTGGGACGTACTTCTCGGAGATATTCGCGTCAAAGAGACCACTAGCTAAATATATGATCCCAGATGTAAGGCCTTGCTAAAACGCAGTATATCTGGGATGATTTTTATTTTCAGTTCTGACCGCACACTTAAATAAGCGGTATATCCAATCACATCATTCATATATGATCGCCATTAGCCGTTTTATTTCACACCAATCTCTACGCTATTGGCTCATTATACTCTGTTTGTTCACGATCCTTTCTCCATTAGCTGCCCAGCGAGTGGACGATTATTTGGGCGATGAACGCGTACTTTACGCTTCAACCAAGCAAGTAAACCAGTTTTTTCGCAGATTTAATGGAGAGGAGTCCCCCCGTGGGGAACGCTATTATCCACGCGATAGCCTCTATCATAGTGCCCGTCTGAGACAAGAATACCTCAATATGCTTTTCGATACAGGCAATGGGGATCTCAGCCGTA
>JBGCFA010000100.1:0-16815 GCA_045106675.1 Bacteroidia bacterium | reverse complement strand
ATGACAAAGGCGAAATCTGGATCGCTACCGATGGAGGGGGGCTAAATCGATTTTCCCCTCAGACAGGCAGGTGGGAGCATTATTATTACCAGTCTGATTATCCTAGTTCGCTCAATACAGATGCACTTTATGACCTAATGTGGGATACCAAAACTAACCTTTGGATTGGTACTTTCAATGGAGGCGTAAATTTGAAAAAAGCCTATCAATCCCCTTTTGAGACCAAACGGAAATATGCGGTGGAACGCGACCAGGGCTTACGTTCTGTTCTTTGTTTAGACCAAGGGCCGGGGGGGGAACTATGGTTTGGTACTGATGGTGGAGGGCTTTATTGTCTTGACGTATCTCAAGCCCCTGTCGAGTTTCTCCCACTCACTAGATCATTAGCGAAAATTTTACCAGAGCAGGTAATCACAAGCCTTGTCGCTACTCCTTCCGGAAAACTCTGGTTGGGTACCTTTGCTCAAGGCTTGCGCTATGTCGATACCAAAACTGGTGAGCTGCGGCGCTTTCAACATGATGATCAGCTCCCCCAAAGTTTAAGTCATAATAATGTTTGGGATCTTGCCCTTAGTCAAGACGGAGGACTTTGGATCGGCACTTTGGGAGGAGGAGTCAATTATCTAGCACCTGGGACGGATCGTTTTCAAAGATGGGGCTCTAATCCCGCTGATTCTAACTCTCTTTCTGGGGTGCAAATTCTAGATGTATTGTTAGATGCTGATGAGCAAAACTTATGGATTGCTACTGAAAATGCAGGTCTTAATCAGCTTGATCTCGCTACTCATAAGGTTACTCAATATCGGCACAGTCCTGAAGCTGAAAATAGCATTAATAGCGATGATTTAAGGTGTCTTTTTGAAGATGAAAAGGGCTTTATATGGATAGGTACTGAGCATGCAGGTTTAAATGTTTTAGAACCGCAAACTGGTCAATTCGATCACTTTGATATGGAAGATGGCTTACCCTCAAATATGATCAATAGCATTGCCCAAAGTTTAGATGGTAACCTATGGATCAGTACTCAGGCAGGGATTGTGAGTATGGATATGCAAAAGAGGACTTTTATAGACATTGGTCATGAACCATATTTGACAAATAGCCAGTATAATCCAAGTGCTGCTCTGCGTCTGGCTGATGGGAGGTTAGTTTTTGGGAGTACTAATGGGTATTCGTTATTGAACCCAACTCAATTGCACATCAATAACGAACCACCCAAAGTTATTTTTACCGACTTTAGTATTTCTGGACAGTCTATCCCTGTAGGCACCTTTGAAGAGCGAAACATCCTAACTGCTGATCTCAACGATAGTCTGAGTGTCGTCAATTTGTCTTATCAAGATAAAGAGATCAATTTCAAGTTTGCGGCAATAGATTATGCTCAAACAAGCAAGAATCAATACGCATACCGTCTCAAAAATTTTGATCCTGAATGGCATACCTTGGATGCAGAGCAACGGTTTGTTAGTTTTTCGTCTCTAGCAGGCGGTACCTATGTGTTAGAGATTAAAGCGGCAAATGGTGATGGGATATGGAGTGAAGAGGCTCGGACACTACGACTGATTGTTGCTCCTCCCTTTTGGGAAACTTGGTGGTTTATCCTACTCTGTATCATTCTGGGGGGCCTTTTACTTATTGGGAGCATAATCTTTGCTTTGAATCGGCAAAAAACCATATTTAGACAACAAAAACTGCAAGCAGAACGAGAAATTCTTAGGCTCAAAAATGATAATTTGAAAAAGGATATTGCTGGGCAACAAGCGAAACTCAGTGCATCTGTATTACAAATTGCCCATAAAAACGAGATCCTAAATTCTCTAAAAGGTCAACTGAAAACGATCGAGTTGCCCTCAGAAGAAAAAGCTGCAAAAAACCTGCGTCGGGTGCTACGGGAGATCAATAGTGAGCTTAAAGAAGAAAGCTATTGGGATCAATTTCAATTGATCTTTAACCAAACGCATACCCACTTCGTGGAACGCCTCCAAAAACTCCATCCTCAACTCTCCAATAATGAGAAGCGACTTTGTTGTTTTATTCGAATACAACTTTCCAACAGAGAAATCGCCTCAATCCTCAATGTAACTATCAATGCTGTCGAACAGGCCAAATATCGGATGAAGAAAAAATTGAATATATCCAAAGAAGATAAGCTGGCTGATTATCTGAGAACCATTGATGGTGAATAGCGCTTTGTAAGGTAAAAATGTAGCCATAGGTGTAAAAAAGACCCTTTTGTAGAGCGTTTGTCAGGTGGTGAAGTAGCTGCTCTAGTTATCTTTCTGTCTAGTTTTAAGACATGAAGAAACTAAAAGGACTTCTCCTCTTTTGGGGTTTGCTGCTTGCCATAATACTCGATTTGTCTGGGCAGACTGGCCCGCTTCGCGGAACGATTACAGATGTCAATACCAATGAGGCAATACCAAGAGTAACCATTAGACTCAAAAATAGTCTGGTAGGAACTTTTAGTGAGGGTGATGGGACTTTTACTATTGAAGCAAGCCCCAATGATACTTTAGTCATTTCGTTTGTTGGCTATACTAGTCAAGAAATTCCGGTCGAATCAAAGCAGACCGTAAATGTCGCATTAGAACCCATGCGGACGGATCTGGATGAAATTGTGATCATTGGATATGGTGAAAAGTCCAGAAGAGATGTTACTGGCTCAATTGTATCAATAGATACTGAAGACTTAGATAAAAAGCCGATTGCCCGATTAGAAAATGCTTTGCAGGGCCAAGCCGCAGGTGTCCAAGTAACACAATACTCTGGTAGGCCCGGTAATGCCTTGTCTGTGCGAATACGAGGGGCTACTTCCCTATCCGCTGGTAATGAACCTTTGTACGTGGTGGATGGAGTACCAGTCCTGAGTGCCGAAGGGATAAACCCTGCTGATGTGGCTTCCCTACAAGTTTTGAAAGATGCCTCTGCCTCTGCAATTTATGGAGCCCGAGCTGCCAATGGCGTTGTACTCATTACCACCAAATTGGGCAATTCTGAGAATGCTAAGATTCAGTTCAATGCCTTTTCCGGCATAAGTCAAATCAACCGCAAAATATCAGTATTAGACGCTTCTGATTATGTAGATTTGATCAATGAGTCATATATCAATGCAGGACAAGGAGCCCGTCTTGATGCTGCTGATTTTGATCAAAATACTGATTGGCAAGATGAAATCTACCGTAATGCACTCAATACCAATTACCAGCTCTCGCTAAGTGGAGGTTCAAAACAAAGTCAATACTACGTATCGGTCAACCACCAAGGGCAAGAAGGGATTGTCAGAGGCTCTGATTTTGAGCGGACAGGGGTCCGACTTAATTACCGCGCGGAAGTTAAAAAAGGTATCCGCTGGGGGAGCAATATCAATATAGCGCGTGTTACTTACAATAATGTTCCTGATAACTCTCGTACCAATCAGGGGGGCGTTATTCTTGGGGCGCTTTCTGCTCCTCCTATCATCGGGATTTATAATGACGATGGCACTTATACTGTCAATCCCTTGCAGGCGTGGGAAAATCCGGTGGCAAATATTGAGGCACCCCTCGATGTTACCAGAACCACCCGTTTGGTAGGCGCTTTGTTTTTAGAGCTAGACTTAATGAAAGACCTGACGTTTAAGACGTCTTTTAATACAGAGACTTATTACAACAAAAACGACTATTTCCTTGACCCTTTTTCTACCCAGTTTGGCCGTAGTTTAGAAGGGATTGGCACTACGAGTACCAATCAAGAGCTGATATGGCTATCCGAAAATACGCTTACCTATAATAAAAAAATCGGTAAGCATGTGTTTAACTTTTTGAATGGTTTCACGGCTCAAGAATCACGTTATGATGGTACCTTCTCTCGCGCTGAGGGGTTTCCCAATGCTGCTGTAGCCACCCTCAATGCAGGTAGCCGCAAAATAGAAGCGAATAGCTTTGGTTCACAATGGGCCTTGGCCTCCTATTTGGGTAGGGTCTCTTACAACTTTGAAGGCAGATATCTTGTAGATGTCAATTTTCGGGCAGATGGCTCTTCTCGCTTTGGGGCCGGTAATCGCTTTGCTTATTTCCCTTCAATCTCTGTTGGATGGCGGATGTCTGAGGAGCGTTTTTTCCAATCCTTAGAATCTGTCAATGACGCCAAAATTCGCTTTAGCGCAGGCTCAACAGGCAACCAAAATATTGGAGATTTTGCTTCATTTGGCCTTTATGCGCTGGGCTCTAACTATAATTTTAATGGACAAATCGTTCCCGGAACGCGGCCTGCTACTATCGGCAACGAAAATCTGAAATGGGAAACGACCGATCAGTATGATCTCGGACTCGATTTGACCTTGTTTAACTATCGCTTGACCCTCACCGCAGACGCCTATTACAAATACACCCGCGATTTGTTGGTAAACGTCGATCTCCCTTTGAGCACGGGTTTCAATAGTGGAATTCAAAATTTAGGCGCAATCGAAAACCGTGGCTTTGAGCTTTCGATTAAATCCTACAATATCACCAACAAAAGCGTTCTATGGAATAGCGCCCTCAATTTCTCGATGAATCGAAATAAGGTGATAGACATTGGCGGTGAAGATCAGGTGATTTTTGCTGGCAATATCCCTGAGAGCGGTTTCTCGGTTATTGTACAAGAAGGTTTGCCTCTAGGGTCCTTTTATGGCTTTAGGAGCTTGGGCGTGAGTCCTGAGACGGGAGATATTGTGTTTGAGGATATAAACGCAGATGGAGAAGTTACAGATGAAGATCGTACGGTCATTGGCGATGCAAATCCTGATTTTATTTTGGGACTTTCCAATACCTTAGAGTTAGGCGCATTCGAACTAAATTTCCTCTTTCAAGCAGTATATGGTAATGAAATATTCAATGCTACGCGCATTGAAACAGAAGGTATGTTTTCTGTCAAAAACGGGAGTACAACCACTTTGGACAGATGGCAGCAAGAAGGCGATATCACGCGCATACCTCGTGCCGTCTTCGGTGATCCCAATCGCAACAGTCGGATCAGCGATCGCTTTATTGAAGATGGTTCTTTTCTCCGTTTACGGAACGTGACCTTGACCTATCATTTGCCCCAAAATCTTTTAGATAAGCTGCCAATAAGCGATTTGATACTCTATATGAGTGGCCAAAACTTGTGGACGCTCACGAACTATTCTGGTTACGATCCAGAAGTTAATCGTGATGGCGGCAGCGCGATCTCACAAGGCATTGATTACGGGACCTATCCGCAATCACGAGCGATTACAGGGGGCATTCAACTTAACTTTTAATCTCAAAAACATGAAGCATACATTCATTTACGCTCTCCTAATCAGCTTTTTGTTCACGGCCTGTGTGCAAGACTTTTTGTCCTTGGAGCCGATTTCTGATCTCACAGAAGGGAATTTTTTCAAAACAGGTGCTGATGCTGAAGCCGCACTAGTGGCCGCTTATGACGTTCTGCAAAGCGAATACTACATATTTGATCTCTTCACAAACGGAGATGTTATTTCGGATAATTGTTACGCTGGAGGCGATAACCCGAATAATTTCCAACTAGATGAGTTTACCATCACCGCTACCAATGCCAATGCAGAACGAGATTGGCGCTATTTGTATGAAGGGATAAGTCGGGCTAACGCCGTGCTTGATAATGTTGGTGCTATCGAATCTCCTGATCTAATTGCTGAGCGTAAACAGCAAATCTTAGGAGAAGCTGCTTTCCTGAGAGCCGTCCATTATTTTCAATTGGTAAACCTCTATGGAGAAGTGCCCCTCGTCTTGAAAAAGGTAAACTCTACTGATCCTGAGGTCATCAATCAAGCTCGTTCGGCTGTGCCGAACGTCTATAATACTATCATTGCTGACTTACAATTTGCGATTGAAAATGCGCCAATAAGCACCGATCAGCCTCAGCGAGTGAGTAGAAGTGCAGCGCAGGCGATGCTGGCTAAGGTATATGCCCACCAGCCTAGTCCCGATTGGAATATGGTCTCACTCTATGCTGCAACTGTGATTGATGATGGGCCACACTCTTTGCTCCCAAACTATGATCATCTTTGGGATGGACAGCATGAAAACAGTGCCGAATCCATTTTTGAAATCCAATACATAGGCGGCACTAATGAAGCCAATTGGGGCCCTCAACTTTGGTTGCCACCCTCATTGACCGGAGATAGTTGGCGAAAGTTCAATACCCCCTCTAATGATCTCATCGAAGCTTTTACTGCTGCCGGAGATGAAGTACGGATGAAATCGGCTATCATTTTTCAAAACAATCTCCCTTGGCAGGACGCTAATTTTCCGGATGGGAACATTCCTTTTCCCTATAAGCAACGCTTAGCCAATGGATGGTCAAGCCCGAACAATATCATTCTTCTTCGTCTTGCGGATATCATTCTCTTGAAAGCCGAAGCTAAGGCCGAGTTGAATGAATTGGCCGAGGCCAAAGCACTCCTCAATCAAGTACGCAATCGAGTGGGCTTGCCCGCTACTAATGCCGTGGCTCAAGCAGAGGTGCTGGATGCGATCGCGCTTGAACGCCGTCTCGAATTGGCCTTTGAAGGCCATCGTTGGTATGATCTCAAACGTAGAGGGAAGGCCCTAGAGGTGATGGAGGCATTGGGTAAAGGATATCCGCTCGATGAAACCAAACTATTTTTTCCTATTCCTCAAGCTGAGCTAGATCGCAATCCAAATTTGACCCAAAATGCTGGTTATTAAATTTTTAGATAACAATAATTAATCAAGATTACTATGAAACGATTTGTCCTTTTTTGCTCTTTACTGAGCACGTTTATATTTCTCAATGCCCAGGTGAATATCACTTTTCAAGTAGATATGAGCGGCGAAACAATTTCCGGAGATGGCGTGCATGTTGCCGGAGATCTAAATGGCTGGTCAACTAGCGATAATCAACTCATGGATCAGGGAAATGGTATCTATATGACTACGGTCTCGCTTGATCCTGGTCGTGATATCAAATACAAATACCTTAACGGCAATGCCTGGGGAGCAGAAGAAACACCTCCCTCAGATTGTTCGATCGGGGGAAACGATCGCATTTTTACAGTTCCTGCAGTAGATGATACGCTCGTATTACATGCTTTTAGTGCTTGCCCTGCTGTGGTTAAAAAAACTCACGTAATCTTTACTGTAGACATGGAGGGACAAACAATTAGTGCTGATGGTCTACACATCGCGGGTAATTTTCAAGCTTGGGATCCCGGTGCTTCATTGATGGTAGATAATGGTGATAGTACATACAGCTTAGGGACTGATGTATTAGGCTCAATTCTGACGGTACAATACAAATATGTCAATGGAAACGCTTGGGGAAGTGAGGAAAGTATCCCTTCTGAATGCAGTAATACTGAAACTAATCGTTTTATGGCAATTAGCGGTGATACTGTTATCCTCCCTACCTACAAATTTGGAAGCTGTGAAGTCACTTCCGCCGCCACGGGATTAACAGATCTTCTGCGGCCCACAGTTTTTGTTGTGAGTCCTTCTCCAGCAAGTGCTTTTGTTCAGATAGAACTACAGACTACCGCTGTAAAGCAGGCTAAATTGAGCGTTTCGGACTTGTTTGGTCGCAGCTTTGCTACAGAAACAGTAGCCGGAAACAATGGCGATATTAAGCATAGCTTCAATGTCGAACAGTGGCCAGCAGGTATATATATGGTTCGCTTCGAAAGCGAAGCCGGCTATGCGGTCAAGCGCTTTGTGGTGACACATTAATCAGTCTTAGCAGTTCCACAGATTTTGTCGACCTTGGTAGACTTGCCCATTGGTAAGTGAGTTTGTCAACGTTCGCGAGATCTGTGGAAATTTTTATAGAATCATTATCTTTTAGATATTTCCTATGAGTAGGTTTAGCCTTTTTTTCGCTCTGTTCTTACTTTTTGCTTGTGAGGAAAATGAAATTCCCATCCCTCCTCCTCCCGCTCCGGTTGAGAATAGCGGTGCTGTGGCCGTTTGGCGGACCAATGCTTCGGGAACGTTGAGCATGGCCAAAGAACCTGACTCTTTAGCTTTTCAGACTCCCACCACAGCTGATGTTAGCTTCACTATCGATCCTACCCAAAGCTTTCAACCGATAGAAGGATTTGGAGCAGCAATGACTGGCGCTTCTGCCTTCGTACTCATGGAACATTTGGCAAAAGCGGAGCGATTGGCCCTTTTGGAAGAATTGTTTTCTGTGGAAAAGGGAATTGGGATCAGCTATTTAAGATTGACGATTGGAGCCTCTGATTTTTCTACTGGCAATTTTTCTTATAATGATCTTTCGCCAGGGGTAACAGATACTGATATGAGTGAATTTTCCCTTGCAAAAGAGCAGACACACTTGATTCCAGTCCTAAAAGAAATTCTTACGATTGCTCCTGATTTATCCATCATGGCGACCCCATGGACGGCACCCGCTTGGATGAAAGACAATCAAAACTTGATTAGTGGTGGTAAACTCAATTCAAACTTTTACGATGCTTATGCGCTTTATTTTGTCAAATACCTTGAGGCCATGGCAATGGAAGGTATCCGAATCCAAGCGATCACGGTACAAAACGAACCATTACATCAGGCTACTTATCCTTCAATGTCAATGACATCAGAAGAACAAAAAATATTTATCAGAGACCATCTTGGCCCCGCCTTTACACAAGCTAATCTTAGTACTCAAATTATTATTTATGACCATAATTGGGATGAAATACAGTACCCACTAGATATCTTGTCAGATTCTACCGCTAAAAGTATGATACATGGTTCTGCCTTCCACTGTTACGCTGGAGAGGTTCGCGCAATGGCCCAAGTTCATCAAGCCCATCCAGATCGCGCGATCTATTTTACCGAATGTTCTGGCGGAGAATGGTCTCCTGATTTTGCGTCTAACCTCGCTTGGAATATGGAGAATCTTATGGTCGGTGCTACCCGAAATTGGGCTAGAACGGTGATTTTGTGGAATCTTGCCTTAGATGAAAATAATGGCCCCCAAAATGGAGGCTGCTCAGATTGTCGAGGTGTGCTGACCATCAACTCAACGAACAACTCCGTAAGTAAAAATGTTGAGTTTTATCTCCTCGCCCATATGGCGAAATTCGTTAGACCAGGTGCTCTCCGCATTTCAACGCCCGCTACCCGTGGACAAGGTATTTCGCAAGTTGCTTTCCAAAATTTAGATGGCTCTATAGCCTTGATCGCATTCAACCACGAAAATCGCTCTCAAAAGATTCAGGTCCAACAAAACGAAGAAGCCTTTTTGTATGAAATGGAGGCCGGTATGTTAGCGTCCTTTAGCTGGATGCCTTAAGTAGCGAAACTCAGCACACACACACACAAATAATATAATTATGAAATTCCTGCTCTATCTCTTTGCTTGTCTCCTCTTAATGTTAAGTTGTGCCCCGCAACAAAAAACGCAATCAGATAAGTCTATATCCTTTAACATTGAAGGAACATCTGTCACCGTTTATACTACTGCTGATAGTACTGATTTACGCTTAACTGAAACAGGGAAACATACTTTTTCTAACGCAAAGCAACCACTTGAAACAGAGGTTGGGATATTTGTAAATCCTCACAAAACTTTTCAATCTCTTTTGGGCATTGGTGGTGCTATAACCGATGCATCTGCAGAGGTCTTTGATGGATTATCTTCTCCCCGACAGGAGGAGTTGCTAAAGGCATACTACGATCCAGTGGAAGGAATTGGATATTCCCTAGCACGTACTACCATACATAGTTGTGACTTTAGTAGCGGGAGCTATACCTATGTAAAAGGAGAAGATAAAGAATTAAAAACCTTTAGTGTTGAACATGATAAAGCATTTCGAATCCCTTTGATCCAAAAAGCTACTGCTGCTGCTGGGGGTAAGTTACCTCTCTACGTTAGTCCTTGGAGTCCTCCCGCTTTTATGAAAACAAATAATAATATGCTCCAAGGCGGAAGCCTTTTACCTGAATTTGCCGATTCATGGGCACTTTATTACGCCAAATTTATTAAAGCCTACGAGGATTTAGGTATGCCAATATGGGGGTTGACTATACAAAATGAACCCATGGCTACTCAGCGTTGGGAAAGCTGTATCTATACCGCCGAACAAGAAAGAGATTTTCTCAAAAATCACCTCGGCCCAACTTTAGAGCGCGAAGGGCTGGGAGATAAAAAAATCATCGTCTGGGATCATAACCGCGACCTAATCACGCATCGTGCCAATACGATCTTCGAAGATCCTGAAGCATCCAAATACGCTTGGGGTATTGGTTTTCACTGGTACGAAACATGGACTGGCAGTGAGCCTATGTTTCGCAACCTAGACCTTATCAAGCAATCATTTCCCGACAAAAACCTCGTTTTTACTGAAGGTTGCAATGAATCTTTTGATGCAAAAAAATACCAGTATTTCCCTAATGCAGAGCGCTACGGCAGATCTATGATCAATGATTTTAACCAAGGTACCGTAGCATGGACAGACTGGAATATCCTACTCGACGAAAAAGGTGGGCCAAATCATGTGCAAAACTTATGCTTTGCGCCGATACATGCCGAGACCCAAAAGGATGAGCTTGTTTACACCCCAACCTATTACTACATCGGTCATTTTTCTAAGTTCATTCGACCTGGAGCTAAGCGACTAAGTACTGTTTGTAGCCGTAGTTTTCTACTCAGTACCTCTTTTCTCAATGAAGATGGTAGCATGGTGACAGTGGTTATGAATCATACAGATGAACCGATCTCATATAAAATGTACATAGGGACCGAAGCCATTCCGGAAACGATTTTGCCTCACGCCATTCAAACTCTAGTCTATTAAGGTGTGCTACTTTGATTATGAATACTCCCTATGACTTAAACCCCAATTGTTGCTAGCTATTAGTTTTTATTTTTTAGACCGCTTCGCGGAACGCTAGTGTGCATTGATTAGATTAATGCTAAGGCCTTAAAGCTTAACCCATATTTATTGCGCTTAAGCGAAATTTAAGCTAAAATAGGCATAGCATGATCCTAATTATCGACGACAATCAGGCCGTATTAGCTTCTCTCAAGCTACTCCTCAAAAATGAGGGCTGGGATTGCGCGGCCGTCAAAAAGCCGCATACCGCCCTCGAATTCGTCCGTGAGCAAAAACCAGAATTGGTCTTGCTAGATATGAATTTCTCGCTCGAAACTAGTGGTGAAGAAGGGCTTGATCTCCTCCAGCAAATACTTGCCATTGATCCTAGTCTGCCCGTGATTTTGATTACGGGTTGGGCTACTATCGAACTGGCCATCAAAGGGATGCGAGCGGGAGCGCGAGACTTCATCAGCAAACCGTGGGACAATGATCAATTGGTGCAGTCGATCAAAACGGCACTTGCACTTACTGGTTTTCAGGCTCAGACCACTAGCCGCAAAGAACTCGATAAGCAATACAACTTTGGGCATATTGTCGGCGAAGATCCCGCCTTCATGAAAATCTTGCAGACTGTAGGCAGAGTTGCCAATACAGACGCATCCATTCTCATCCTCGGTGAAAGTGGTACTGGAAAAGAACTCATTGCCGAAGCCATCCACCAAAATAGCCGTCGAACGGATGAAGCCTTTGTCAAAGTCAATTTGGGTGGGATCTCGACCACCTTATTTGAAAGCGAACTTTTTGGCCACAAAAAAGGCGCCTATACCGATGCTCGCTATGACCGCAAGGGGCGCTTCGAATTAGCCGACAAAGGCACCATTTTCCTTGATGAAATTGGCGAACTAGGTCTCCCAAGTCAAGTAAAGCTATTGCGCGTCTTGCAAGACCGTAGCTTTGAGGTCTTAGGTTCGAGCGATAGCAGACGCGTAGATGTGCGTATCATCAGTGCTACCAATAAAGACGTGGCTGAGATGGTTACAGAAGGTCTTTTTCGTGAAGACCTCTATTATCGTATCAATCTGATTAGCATTCGATTACCTGCCCTCCGGGAACGCTCCTCCGATATCCCGCTTTTGGTTGATTACTATATCCGTAATCTGCAACAAGTCTATCAAAGACCCGGATTGAGTGTGAGCGATAAGGCCCTCAAATGGCTCACTCAATATCAATTCCCTGGCAATATCCGTCAGCTCAAAAATTTGGTCGAAAGAACCGTTTTGATGAGTAGTAACGATATATTGAAGGTAGAAGATTTTCAATCCCAATTGGGAACGCCTGTCCGCAGAAAAAGCAATGATGCTTTGCCAGAGGTCGGGAGCATGTCGTTAGATGAAATCGAAAAACAAATGATCCTCAAGGCGATGGCGCACCACTCTGGCAAAATTGGTAAAGTAGCCGATGCCTTGGGTTTGAGCCGCAACGCCCTCTATCGTCGCCTCGAAAAATACGGCATTCAAAATGAAGCTTAGTAGCAAATACATATTGTTTGTCAGTTTGATACATGCGACGGCATTCGTGATGTCATTTGCGATATTTAGAGAGTATAAGCTGCTTTTTATCATCTCAGAAGCCCTCATTTTAATTTCACTGTATTTTTCCTACCGCCTTTATCACTCGATGGTAGAACCCATTCGACTGATCAATCGAGGTATCAATGCGATTCGGGACAAAGATTTTACCGTGAAGTTTCAGGGAGTCGGACAGACTGAGATGGACGGACTGATTCAGACTTACAATCACATGATCGATCAGCTGAGGGAGGAGCGTATCGAAAAGGCCCAAAAGCATTTCTTCCTCGAAAAACTGATCAATAATTCTCCGACTGGTGTCATCATTCTTAATCTTGACGGTGAAATCTCCTCCTGCAATCCTATCGCCCAGCGCTATCTCAAGACGACTCAAAAGGAGCTGCAAGGCCTCAAAGTAGATGATACTCCTTATCCATTATTGAGTAGAGTAGCTTCGCTGAACGCTGGAGAAACTAGAGTTATTACTCTCAATGGCCTAGAGACCTACAAATGCCACAAAGCGCAATTCATTGATCGAGGCTTCGCCAATTTCTTTATTATGATAGAGGAGTTGACGGTCGAAAAACTTGCCATCGAAAAGCAAGCCTATGGCAAAGTGATCCGTATGATGGCCCATGAGGTCAATAATTCTATTGGTCCCATCAACTCTATCCTCAAATCACTGGCAGTTTATACCAAACACCTTCCTGTAGATGATCAGGCTGACTATCAAGAAGTGCTCTCCATCGCCCACCAACGCAATGAAACCCTCAATGGTTTCATGCACAATTTTGCTTCAGTCGTGAAACTGCCCGAACCAATGCTGGAGCAGATTGATCTTCGTCCCTTTCTCGAACGGATGGCCAATTTTATGAGTTTTCAGTTTGGGGAGAAGCCGATCGAAATCAAATTGGAACTACCGGAAAAAGCGTTCCTCGTAGAGATGGACATCAAGCAAATGGAGCAAGTCTTGATCAATCTTCTCAAAAACGCCATCGAAGCGATTCCCGAGCAAGGAACGATCAGCCTAATCGTTGATTCTAAGGCGAGGACGCTGCAAATCATCGACACAGGCGTGGGCATAGAGGATAGCACCGAACTCTTTTCTCCCTTCTATAGCAGCAAGAAAAATGGCCAAGGCATAGGACTTACTCTCACCCGTGAGATATTGCAGAAGCATGCTTTTGCCTTCTCTTTACAGGGACATGAAGCGGGTGGGGCGGTGTTTGAGATTCGGTTTTGAACGAAGGTTGAAATCTATTCCTCCCCCTGCCCCCTCCGAAGGGAGATATTACGCTGCAAACCGTAGGTTTTTGTCCACTCAATACATCTCCCCTTCAGCATGCAGCACCTCCGTCTCTGGCAAAAAAGCTTGCAAAGCCTCAATGACATTCAAACTGACCTCCGCATGATAGAGATAAACCTGCTTGAGACTTGGCATCTCCAACAAATGCAATACCTCCTTATCATCCACAAAAGTATCGGATAGATTAAGCGTTTCTAGCTGCTCCAAACGAGTCAAATACGCCAATCCTTCGCCTTTAATACAGCTTTTGTTAAGGTAGAGATGCCGGACTTGGGACATTTGACTGAGCGTATATAAGCCTTCGTCGGTGATTTCGGCGGATACTAAAGAGATTTTTGAAAAAGCATCGGCATAGGGCAAAAGTTCCACTAAGGTGGCGTCCGTAATGCGCACGGCAGGCAATTGCATCGACAAAGCAAATAGCATCGAATCTGCTGCTGGATCGAGTTCGACAGCAAAGCCAAGTGCTTCCACATGAGGGATCAGCTCTGCGGCAAGCTCATCTCTTTCTTGCCTGCTTCGCAGAACGCTTTTTTGCCTCCGAGCGAGCTTCGGTAGGTAGCTATCGAGAGCAAGCTGTATGCTATCTCCCTGCGGCAAGGTCCCCACTAATTGCTCCGCTTGTCCGCCAGACTTGAGCCACCAAGTCAACAGCATCTGTTCATCTGCGCTCAATTGGGTTTTGCCCTTCGGAGGCATATGTGCTTCATCATCCATCGGTAAACTGATACGCTGATGGATCGATCCACTCTGCCAAGACTTCTTTACAATCATGGAATCGCCACTTTCGCCGCCACGCATCAAGTCCTCCCAGCTACTCATCACGAGCTTGCCTTTGGCCTTTTGGGAGTTGTGGCAAGTGAGGCATTTAGCTTCAAAAACCGCCATCACGATATCATCAAATACATTAAGTTCGGCTAAGGGTTTTTGCTCAACTGGCGCTGTCGGTTCATCCCAAGCGGGAAGTAAATCGCTCAAATAATCCTCTCCATGCGTCAGTGTACCACCCAAATGTCCGGTATAAATCAGCAGTAGATTAGCTAGCACCAAGCCACCCATAAAGAGTTTTGACCATTTCAAATGGAAGGCAAAGCCACAAAAGTTGATGGTCAGTGCTAACATGATACCTGCCCAAAGATGATCGTGGATGCGTTCACCGATGTAGGTGCCCTCATAGTAAAGCCCAAAACCGGCCAAGGCCGATGCCGTCGCGCTGAGGATCGCCAAGGTCAATAGTAGCGGCATCAGCCGAACGTCCAAATCCCACTTTTTGATGCGGATCAGCCCTTCCAACAAGAGCGGCAAAATGATCAGCACAATCGGAAAATGTACCAATAGGGGATGAAGGTGTCCCAATGCTACCCAAAGGCTAGATTCTGGCGTTCCCGAGTAGGGCAAAAAAGGCAAACTCTGCAAAATAAGGCTCAAACCAATCAAGGCGATGGGTACTAGATTTGCCTGCCAAGTACGTGTTTTTTTCATGCCAATATTTCTGCCAATTCGCCTGTGCTATCCGCAAAACTATCTATCTCAAGGCCCATCGTGCGAGCGATCGTAAGATAAAGATTGGCGAGTGGAGTGTTTTCTTCGAAGAGTAGGTTCTGTCCCGTTTTGATGCAACCACCGCCTCCGCCAGCCATCATGATCGGCAAGTTGAAAGGGGAGTGTCGATTGCCGTCACTCAAGCCAGAACCAAAAAGTACCATTGAGTTGTCCAGCAAATTGCCATTGCCCTCAGGGATGGATTTAAGTTTGTGCAAAAAGTAGGCGATCTGCTCGATATGCCAATGATTAATCTTTTCGTATTGGGTCATGCGTCGCAGATCATTTTGGTGGTGCGAGAGAGAGTGGAAGTTGGCGTGGACCCCTTCGAGGAACGAGAAATTTCGCCCGCTGACTGAGTTGCCAAACATAAAACTGCCCACTCTACTGGCATCACTCCAAAAAGCCAAAGCCATGATGTCTAGCATCAAACGCACCTTCTCCGTAATATCAATTCCGGCCGTAATATCAGCGTATTCGTCGATACGGATGTCTAAATGTTGCAGATCCTTTTTGATACTGGGGCTAATACCTGCTTTAAAATCCTCTAGCTGATCTTGGTTTTCGAGCCGCATCTCGATAGAACGAATGGATTCTAGATACTCTGCCAATTTGTTTTGATCGGCTATTCCCAGATTGCGTTGTAAGGATTTCGCATCATCACTGACTACATCTAGGATACTTTTCTTCCAAGGATTTTCGGCTTTGGCCTCCCTGCGGGGAACGATTGTCCGAAACATACGATCGAAGGCAAAACGAGCTTCTATTTCTTTGGCGCAGGGAGTCGTGGGCGTTTTCCATGAGATCGAAGAACCATACAGGCGTGTAAAACCGACGTTGGCATCAACGCCACTACTGATCCGATCTATGCCATAGACTAAGGAAGGAAAGATGGTTTCGCGGGCTGTCTTTTGCGCAATGAGCTGATCAATCGAAACGCCCCCGCTATTGACATTGGCGCCGATGGTGCGAGTGATCTCCATCGAGGTCAAAAAGTTGGCAGTCTTGGTATAGTGTCCGTCAACTGTAGAGATAGAGTGTTTATTCATCAATTGTTGGAGAACCAACAAATCATTTTCGAATCCCTTGAGAGGCGATAAAATCGGCGATAACGCAAAGTTTGTCCCCAAGGTCTCTGGTGCCCATCTACCCGGACAGACACCATTGGGCGCAAAGAAAAAAGCAGCTCGTTTTGGTGCTTCGCCAAACGCACTCGCTCTCAGAATAGAGGGATTCATCGCCTCCAATAATGGTAAGGCAATGCAAGCACCCATGCCTTTGAGCATACGTCTGCGGGATATTTGCCAAGATTTTTTCATGCGTATTAGAGATTAGCTAGGGACGTCGGCATTGTCACTTTTTTTGTAACGAAAAGGGTAACTATTGACCAACTCTATGATAAAGGCTGAGCTATTGAAATCGGTTTCGATTAAGGTTTTTTGGAGATGCTTGATGGTCGGACTGTCTTTGAAATTTAGGGAGCGACCGAGGGCAAAGGATAGCATTTTTTTGCTGAAGTTACGGGCAAAAAGCTCCTTTTTGGAGAGTAAGATCGTTTTGAGCTCTGCTGGCCCAGCAAATGTTTCCCCACTTTT
>JBGCFA010000010.1:0-10100 GCA_045106675.1 Bacteroidia bacterium | reverse complement strand
CCAACCACTCTCTTCCACTTCTGATGGGGTAGTGGCGGTTGACTCTGATTGATCTAAAGGCTTCCAAGCCATAATGCTCAGTAGCAGCACGATCATAACACCTGCAGCAGTAAATGTTTTCATCTTTTTATAGTTTCGATTTCAGTTAGTCGATTGATTGCTAGTTCTAGTCCTCGTATTTCTGCCAAGCCTCGTAATCGTCCGATAGCGGAGTAGCCCGGATTGGTTTTTTTGTGGAGGTCATCCAACATTTGATGGCCATGATCGGGTCTCATTGGGATTTTTTTATCATTACGGCTAGTCGCCGAACGCTTTTTCTCCTCTGCCGCCAGCGCCTGTACGACGGCAAACATATCCACGTCACCGTCTAGATGGTCAGCTTCATGAAAGTTTCCTTCTTCATCTCGGCGGGTACTTCGTAAATGTACAAAATGAATTCGCTCTCCCAAGCTAGCTACCATTTGTGCTAGATTATTATCAGGACGTACCCCAAAAGAACCCGTGCAGAAAGTCAATCCATTGGCCGAGCTATCAACTGCCTCGAAAAGATGGGCAATATCTGCCTCAGTACTCACCACTCTTGGGAGGCCCAAAAGTGGGAAAGGCGGATCATCTGGATGAATGGCCATTCTCACTCCAGAATCTTCGGCTGTAGGGATAATTGCGCTCAGGAAATAGATCAAATTATTTCGTAAGGTATCCGCATCGACATTTTTATAAGTGGCGAGTATCGCTCTCAATTGATCGAGGGAATAGCCTTCTTCTGCTCCAGGTAAGCCAGCGATGATGTTTTTTTGCAGTAGCGCTTTATCTGCAGCACTCATATTTTGAAAAAGGCTATGGGCTGCCTCGACTTGTTCGGGGCTATAGTCTTTCTCTGCATCAGAACGCTTAAGCATATAAAGATCAAAAGCGGCTAAGGCGGCAGCTTCAAAGCGTAAGGCTTCTGAGCCATCTGGCATAGGATAGGCTAAGTCAGTACGGGTCCAGTCCAGTACTGGCATAAAATTGTAACAGACAATTTCAATCCCGCAAGCGCCTAGATTTTTGATGCTTTCTTGATAGTTCGCGATGTAGCGTTCCCGATTAGGGCCGCCTGTCTTGATCTCTTCATGGACAGGGATACTCTCGACTACTGACCAAGTCAATGGACGCGCACATTGACGATCCTCATTCCAGCTGACTTCTCTTTGACGTTTTTTAATTTCTTCAATCGTCCAGACTTCTCCGTTTGGAATGTGATGTAAAGCGGTTACAATATCACTTGCTCCAGCCTGTTGGACAGCATCCAAACTCACTAGATCATTAGGACCATACCATCGCCAAGATTGTATCATTTAGATAATATTTGAGAATCTATTCTAAGGATAAACTAGGGCTTAGATGCCACTATATGCACTAAATCCACCGTCTATTGGGACAACAATACCTGTAACAAATTTTGAGGCTTCGCTGGCAAGCCAATGGATGGTGCCGTTCAGCTCAGCTGCCTCCCCAAATCGTCCCATTGGAGTCTGTTTGACGATTGTTGCGCCTCTAGGAGTCAGACTACCATCTTCTTCTAATAACAAACGACGGTTTTGGTCGCCGATAAAAAAGCCAGGTGCAATCGCATTTACGCGCAAGCCATCTCCAAATTTGAGGGCAAGTTCGCAGGCCAACCACTTAGTATAGTTGTCGATAGCTGCTTTGGCAGCAGAGTAACCAACCACTCTACTAATTGCTCGCTGAGCTGTCATCGAAGAAATATTGATGATAACCCCTGCTTTTCGCTCTGACATATGCTTGCCAAATACTAATGAAGGCAATACTGTACCATTGAGGTTGAGTTCGCTTACTTTTTGAAAGGCATCTATTGAAAGATCAAATATGGTCTGATCTGGACCGATCGTGGCACCAGGCATATTGCCTCCTGCGGCATTGATCAAGACATCTACATTGCCAAACTTTTGGATAATGGATTTTAGAGCAGCTTGTAAGGATTCTTCCTCCAATACATTCGCTGCAAGTCCAATGGCTTTCCCTCCTTTAGCTGTAATCTCCTCTGCTTTGGCTATTGCTAAGTCTGCGCGTAAATCGAGTAAGGCGATCTTGGCACCTTGCTCAGCCAAATGATGGGCCATATTACCGCCCAGAACGCCTCCGCCTCCGGTTATGACGATTACTTTTTCACGAATATTGAAGGGGTTTTGCTCTGCCATAATTCTTATCCTTTGTTTACGATTTACGAAAAAGCCCCTCTTGCTAAAAGAAGCCTTAGGTGGGAACGGTTGCACTTCCAGTGTTATTTGTATATTCGAACTAATGAATCATCACAGGATTACCATAAAGGATTTAGCACGTGAACTTGGGATCTCGAAATCTACGGTATCACGCGCGCTAAGAGGACACCCAAACGTGAAAAAAGAGACGCGTGATGCTGTAAAAGCATTGGCGGAAAAGCTTGATTATCAGCCTGATCAAGTTGCTTTAAGTTTGGTGCATAGGCGAACTTTCACGATTGGGATGGTTGTGCCCAATATTAGCTTCCCTTATTTTTCACATGCCTTGAGTGCTGCTCAGGAAGTTGCGGCAGAAGCTGGTTATCAAATGATTTTGTGTCAATCTCAAGAATCTTTTGAAACAGAAAAGAAAGTGATTCAAACTTTGGTTGCCAATCGGGTGGATGGATTGCTATTATCTATATCTGGTGAAACCCAAGATTTTGAGCATATCCATAGCATTCGTCGCAAAGGAGTGCCAGTGGTTTTATTTGATCGAGTATTTGGACATGGCACTTTTCCGCAAGTGTTAGTCGATAATTTTGAGGCATCATATCTGGCTACTAAGCACTTGATCGAACAAGGATATCGCCGAATTGCTCATTTGGCTGGGCCACAAAGGTTACTGGTAAGTCAACAGCGCTTGCAAGGTTATCTAGAGGCTTTGGAGGAAGCGGGGATTGAAGAAGATGAAAGTCTAATCGTTGAAAAAGGATTTCGTAGAATAGATGGTAAAGAAGCTGTTGCAGAGTTAATGGCTTTGGAAAATCCTCCAGAAGCCTTACTCGCAGTTTCGGATAGTGCCGCTATTGGCGCCAAAATAGCCTTAGAGGAACGGGGGCTAAAAATACCGCATGATATGGCATTAGCAAGCTTTAATAATGAGCCTTATGCCGAATTTGTGGAACCTTCTTTAACTACCGTTTCATTCCCTATGCGCAAAATGGGAGCTGAAGCGGCAAAGATGCTTTTAGCTCAACTCAATGATCCAGCAGGAAATTCTGAACCCCAACAAAAGATTTTATCTACTGAGTTGATGATTCGTAAATCTTCACTAAAACCTCAATAAGGCAACATTAAAGCTGTTTCTACCATTTGAAATTAACATTCGCAATCCTGCCCTTAACTAAGGCTGTAAACTTGTCGTAGGTTTAGGCTCGGCTATTACACACAAAATCCAGTAATTGCGCTCCTATGAGCAAACACTCCCAAGAATTGGGTACGGCTAAGGTCAGCAGCCTCCTTATCAAGCAATCTGTTCCTGCTTCCATCGGTATTTTGATAATGTCCATATATGGGATTGTTGATACCATCTTTGTAGGGCAATATGTAGGTTCCTTGGCGATAGCTGCGATTACAGTTGTACTCCCGATTACTTTTTTGATCTCTTCTATAGGAATGGCAATTGGAATCGGCGGCGGGTCGATCATTTCGAGAGCCCTTGGGAGCGACGATAAACAAAAGGCCAATCTTACTTTTGGTAATCAATTAGGCTTGACTTCTAGTATCGCGATATTTGTCGTGATTCTGGGTTTCATATTTGAAAAGGAAATCCTTGTCTTTTTTGGAGCCAATGGCAATATCCTCGAACCCGCTTCTGAGTATTTTCGCATTATTTTGATCGGGGTCCCGTTTCTCGCTTGGGCCATGATGAGCAATAACATCATCCGAGCCGAAGGAGAGCCTAGAGCTGCTATGCTGACTCTGATGGTACCTGCGATTATTAATCTGATCCTAGACCCAATCTTTATTATTGTTTTTGATTGGGGCTTAGCAGGAGCTGCTTGGGCAACTTCGATCTCCTATATGATGAGTGCTGCTTATACTTCGTGGTTCTTTTTTGCAGGTAAATCAGAACTTCGGATCACTCCTTCAGGTCTATGGCCAAAGAAGAAAATCGTAGCAGAAATATTTTCCATTGGAGGGGTAACTCTAGCGAGACAAGGAGTCGTGAGCCTTTTTTCCATCGTCCTCAATCACACCTTATTTCAATACGGTCAAGAGACGGCAGTAGCAGTATTTGGTATCGTCAATCGGATGATGATGTTTGCCAATTTTCCAGTTTTGGGCCTCTTGCAGGGAACGCTTCCCATCATCGGCTTCAACTTTGGGGCTCAAAAATGGAGTCGAGTTAAGGAAACGATTAAACTTTCGATCTTTTCTGGTACTGGAATATCATTTTTGATCTTCATCTTGATCATGAGTTTTCCGGATTTGATTGCCTCAGTCTTTACCGATGATCCAGAGGTCGTCGCAGAATCGGCCAATGCATTGCGCAAAGTGTTTCTCGCTACTCCTTTACTATTGACTCAGTTGATCGGTTCTGGTTATTATCAGGCTATTGGTAAGCCTTTGCCTGCGCTATTGCTGGCGCTCTGCAAACAAGGTTTTTGCCTGATTCCTTTGCTATATATCCTACCAAATTACTTTGGCCTAGACGGTGTTTGGTATGCTTTTCCAGTGGCAGATGTTTTGACTGCTATTGCTAGTATGATTGGCTTACGCATCGGTTTTGCCAATTTAAATCTAAGGAATGCCGCAATCCCCAAAGTTGATGATGTCAATTTAGCGCCTGAAGAAATAGTCGTTTGATGCATTAACTCAGCTAAGTGCTTGTATCATTTGTGGAATTCTTCATTATATAAGTCATACTAAGTAGTATAAGGTAATTAGTAGAAAGACACATTGACTATCAGTATTTTTGCTGTCCCTGTGCTTTATACTTAGTACTGCGTACTTAATCTTAAGAGTATTGACCATGAGAATTTCCATGATTTTGCTAGGGCTGATATCTATGGCCTGTCTATGGGACAAGGATACGATCGAAATGGAGTTCGAGCAGTTTCCTGGAACCTTAGAACTCATTTCTGGGCACTTCCTGAGACACTCCCCCGAGTTTTATTATTGGCGGATCAAGGATCGTGAGCAAAAACTCCAATCAACTGATAGTCTGCAATGGCATGATGACCTTGCAGTTGCTTATAGCAAATTGGGCAATGATCCCCAAGCGATAGCGATTACCCAAGCAGTGCTAAAACGATTTCCTGAGCGATATGAATCCCTCGCCAATCTTGGCACCTTCTACATTCACAATGGACAATACCAAGAAGGTCTAGCGTTCCTCAAGGAGGCAGTCAGAATCAATCCCGACGCCCACTTTGGGAGAGAAAAGTACCAAATCTACCTAGTGGACTATCTAATAAGTATTGATTGGCCCAATCAAAAGATGTTGCCTTTGGATGTGGAATTTGGGAAGAATCTGGGAATGGGAACCCCGCACTATATTGCTGATTTTGCTCAATACGATTCTGTTTACAAAGACATGATAGAAAGGTCTCCTAGTCGATTCAATAATGGAGGACTTTCCTACTATGATTATGTGTTGTCTCAATACCGTAAGACTGTCGATGAGGAAGCTCGAAAGCTACCAGAGGATGAATTGAAGAAAGCGAGCCAAGGGGTGAGCGGCATGATCAAATTTGGTAATCATGACTCCCCGATATTATTAGAGGTATTGGGGGAATTACTGGCCTACAATAACGATATGTTATCTGCTCATCGCCATCTTGCAATTATTGCTTATCTGAGGGCGGGTTATCTGAGTGAAAATCTCGAAATACAAGCTCTATATCAACAAAAGGTGATGGCATTGAAACGAGGTGTTTCCCCTGATGAGCAGAAAGATATTCAGTTCTATCAAAATTTACTCGACCGAGAGGTGAAAGCGGCGGAAGACCTTTCGGCCAATATTAGAAAGGATGAGATGGACTGGATTTTGGCAGGCAAAGATCCCGAAAAAGAATTTGCTGCTAAGTATTACCGATCTCCTCAATCTGGAAATACTGATTGGAGTTATGCTTTGCGTAAAGAAAATAAGAATCCTGACTGGCTTAAAGAGTCTGAAAAAACAGAAAATAAAGAAATCAACAGACAGTCGTGGAATCCGCAAAAATTGAACACGAAAAGCCTCGATTCTACATTGAAAGCTTTTGTGGATAGCGAAATACATAATATTGAAATGCCGATTACTAATTTGGATCAACCCAAACTAAAGCCTAAACCAGATTCAAACAGTATTTGGTACGCTTTATTGATTGGATTGGCAATTTTAGGTGGAGGTTTTTATGCATTCAAAAATCGCACTTAGGATATGCATTTTGCTTTGCTGGTTCGTGGCCTGTCGTTCTCCGAAGGAGGAAGCAAAACCAATCTCTGTCTCTAGCATCAAAGTACCTTTTGCTCAAATGAGCGAAGGCCCGAATTCCTATCTGAGCTTTGACTCCCCCAAAGCCATCAATGCGATTGTAGAGATGGAAAATCAATACTTTGCTGCATTTGATGATAGTGTGAGCCCGTTTTACGGAACGCTTTGGCGGGAATATTTGGAAGCGGACTCGATTGGTAAGGCTAAATATGAGCGTTACCGTAGGCTAGTCAATGAAGCTGCTGACAGTATGCACTGTACCATCTATGCGGTCAAGGCTTTGGAAGCGGGCATGGGAGATGATTTTGAGAAACTGGAAAAATCACATCGACAAATATGGGGGAATCGAGAGCATGCTGGATGGAGTATCGGATACCTTTTGGTACGTGATTGGGGTTGGAAGGCCTATTTGATTATTGATGCTAAGTCTCCGGAGTTTGAGCATTGTCAAAATGCCTTTAATGCTCGAAAAGTATATCCCGTATGGCGGCAACCAGATATCCCCTTGGAGGCGATGTATATCCGTGGTGAGCAAGACAGCTTGATCTCTGCCTTATTGAGTCAGCATGAGTTTGGCTGGGGATTTAGTGATCAAGGTTATCATACTTGGATCACACGCTTTGAGACGCTCAAAGAATGTAATTGGTTAGGTGCTCCCGGAGCCGAGTTTGCCTATCCTGCTACGAAACCATTATTTCTACGCACCGCCTTTTTGGATTATCATGACTATTACTCTCATGTCCTGATCGTGCCCCCTTTATTGCCCAACAACCTATAATCTATAATATCATGAAAAACACAATCTTTTTTGGACTCGTATGCTTTTTTGCCTTGCAGGCGAACGCTCAAACAGTTAGTAAAAACTTTATTGATCAGCCTTATTCAGAATTTTCGGGCACTGCATTATTACAAATTGTACCAGATGAAATCTTTCTACGCATCGTTCTCAAGGAGAAAGATAATAAGGATAAGAGCAGCGTAGCGGTTCAGGAGAAGCAGATGTTGGAAGTACTAACTGAAATTGGGATAGATCTCAAAGAGCAGCTTTCTATTGTCGATCAAGCGAGTAATTTGCGAGATTATTGGATCAAAAGTGATGAGGTCGTAAACACAAAACAGTTTGAATTATTGCTCAATGATGCCAAGACGGTTGGTGAAGTATTTAAAGGCTTAGAAACGATTGAAATTAGAAGTATCAGCGTCAATCGTGTGTCCCACACCAAGTTAACCGAATACCGCCGCCAAGTTAAAATAGACGCGATCAAGGCTGCTAAGTCTAAAGCAGAGGACATGACCGCTGCTCTAGACCAAAAATTAGGACCAGCCATCTATATCGAAGAAATTCAAGTCAATAATAATCTTGCGAATAACCGTCGTGATGAGATAAGAATAAGGAGCAATTATATAAATAGCAATTCATTAGGCCAAGTTCAGGCTGAATTTGACCAAGAGCAGCCTACTGTTGAATTTGAAAAAATCCAGTTGCGAGCAAAAGTATTGGTCCGATTTACGCTCCCTCAATAATTGAGATAAATACACAACGAATTGACGATAGGATGCGTCTATACTATGTAGATGCATCCTAATTATGAAAAACAAAGAGTGGAAAGTAGCCTTGGTCATGTTTTGGATATTGGGCTTAACGGCTTTCTTCTACTTCAAGCCTGAATCTCCTAATAGTGAGAAGGTTGCCCTCCAAATTGCCTCCGAAATAGATCCAAGTATTGAAATCAAGTTGGATTCTACAGCTTTTGAGATGCCTAGCTTTCAGCGAGATGCGCAGGAAGATATTAACAATGGGATCGTTCGAATATATATTCCGGGCGGGATTGTATCTCAAGAGAATAAAAATAGAGCGCTGATGGAGAAGCGCTTTGGGATTGGTTTTCGGGAAGAAGCCTGCGTTCGCAAGTCCGACCCAAAAGAATTGCATGCTTATAATAAAATCGTCTTTGCCTATCTCGATAAGAAGTATGGTGATGAATGGCGTGAATTGCTTAGTGTAGAGACTTATTAACATAATGGTACATCTTTTTTGAAGCTTTCTCGTTAACTTACAGGACGATAAGAGCGAGTAATATGAAGCAATCTTTCGCTAAATACGGCCTTTTATTATTGGTATTAGTCTCAGGCTGTGGCATCGATCTACAGACCAAAGACTGGGCCTCTGATAATTTGCGCTATTTCCAAACCAAAGAAGTGATTCCTAATTGGTTTGATTTGCGTTATGCTGAAAATACCGGAGTTGCTTTTAGCTTTTTGCAAGATGCTGACTCAAGTTGGCGGATGCCGCTGATTTTTGGTGGAGTCCTGCTCTCTGCTTCGATGGTCTTTTACCTCTTTTGGCAATGGCGCCGCCAAAAATTTGTTGTGCTCTTACCCTTGGCATTGATCCTGAGTGGAGCCTTTGGCAATTTTATTGATCGCGTGATGAATGGCTTTGTGGTGGATTTCTTCCACTTTCATTATTCCTATGAGTACAATTTTCCGATCTTCAATGTCGCCGATGTACTTGTATTTAGCGGCGTGGTATTGATGTTGATTCAATATTATCGCGGACAACTCAATTGGGAAGAACCCGACGTTTCTTCGCAATTACAAACATAGTACCTATTCCGGTATCGTTTTTGTGTTTATTAGGGTAAGCTTTTACCCTGTATATGCGTTATTTTTGCCTGCTCCTCTTTTCCCTGCCGTTTGTCTATAATCCGCTGCTCGCCCAGCTACCGATCTACAATATGTCCAACCTCACCGTGGACGATTGTAAGGGCTTTCTTCTCGATAGTGAAGATGGTTCTCTCGGAGGTCATTATGATCATGACGAAAATTATACTTTTAGTATCTGCCTTCCCGGCAATGGTACCGTTACGCTGATATTCAGCGACTTCTGCACCGAGGCAAATTATGATTCCCTCCGAATCTTTGATGGACCCGATACGCTTTCTCCACAAATAGGCCCTGCTTATCTAGGAACCAATAATCCCGGAACGGTAACTTCGACAGGTCCGTGTCTTACCGTCAATTTTATTTCAGACGCCAATGTCTCCTGTACGGGTTGGACGGCTCAATGGACCACAGACGTAGAAGCACCAGTATTGCCTCCGATGGCAGTACAAAATGCAGCTCCGCCTTGTAGTACCAATACTGTAACGGTAAGTTTTGCCAATCCTTTGCCATGCGATTCGTTGACTTTGGGGGCATTTCAATTGAGTGGCCCTGCGGGAACGCTCACCAATGTAACTCCCCTCAATTGTGTCAATGGCTTTGCCACTCAAGTACAATTGGCGATGAATCCCGGCGCTGATGCTAGTGGATTGTATCAAGTCTCTTATACGAGTTCATTTCTAGATGCCTGCGATAGTCTGTGGATATTAACCACTACTGACACTTTTCTCGTCAATGATTGTCCCTTGGAGATGTTTCTTGAAGCAGATCCCGATACTATTTGTTTTGGCGGCTGCGCCGAACTTCGGGCCGTGGTTTCAGGAGGAGATTTTCAAAGTTATGGCTATTCGTGGACGCCAGCCTTTGACAACAATCCGGGACCGATTACGGTTTGTCCTATTGTTACTACCACTTATTATCTTACCGTTGGAGATGGAGCGGGTTCTCCACCAGTTACTGACTCTATAGTC
>JBGCFA010000001.1:0-16881 GCA_045106675.1 Bacteroidia bacterium | reverse complement strand
GTATAAATAGGATCACTCAAGACTCCTTCGGTACGAGCATAGCGTTTGACGGCATTACGGATGCTGGCATTTACACTACCATAGGCTGCGGCTGTAGCCGAACGATGAAGTCTATAGTTTTGAGCCTCTTGGGGTAATCCCGAGGGGATATATACTTTGAGCCATTCCCTGACTTGGACTAAGGCATCAGTGAAACTGCTCTGAGTGCCTGCTGTAAGGACGACTTCTATATTTGTATGTCGTTGTCGCCAAGTGTTAAGCCAAATCAATACAGCAGCTGTTAAGCCCGTCCCTGCATCAATACAGATGTGGTTCATGCGTTCGCCAAGGGCTAATTCATTGCGCTCAATATCGATCAGTAAACTAGCTAAGCCAGCCACCGCTGGGGCACAAAAACCTCCTTCAGGTACTACAAAACCTTTGTCTCCTAAGTTTGCCAAATGCCTATGAGCAATTTTTTCAGCATTTGGCCATTCATCATTCGTTAACCACTGAATCTCGCGTTCCTCCGCTAGGAGATCCAACAATAAAGCATTGCCGCCCTTGGCCGGAGAATGAGCAGTTTTTAAAAATAAATGAGGCATCAGTCCTTCTTCCCGTACCCATTGCAGCAAACTCACCACATGATTGGAACGTGGCCCTCCGATAATACCTATATGCTTAATTTGTTGCTCCTTGAGATAGGGTAATAAGGATGCTAGTTTGCGCTTCTTCGCTCCAGAAGTGCCAAATCCACTTTCATCTTCCCTTTTTAACAAAACATTTTGGGTGTTTCCTCCAAAACTAGGGAGAGGATGAATGCGACTTTTGTATAAGATATCAGTGCGGCAGACGTCCATAAATGGCTCCCAAGCTCTTTGCAATTTATCTGTGCTGACTCCCATCTTTTCAAATTAGTTAATTGGCAAGATGAATGATAGTGAATGTATTTTTTTCTATATCTTTGCCCTAACATTATCTGCTATATATGACGCTAATTTCCTCAATTTCAGGCACCCGCGGTACTATTGGAGGCTCAGTGGGCAAAAACCTCACTCCGATCGACATTGCTCGCTTTACCGCCGCTTACGGCACTTGGTTGACCTTAAAGACCAGTAAACGGAAGGTGATATTGGGACGAGATGCGAGACCTAGTGGTGAAATGTTGCAAAGCATTGTATGCGGCACTTTGGTCGGACTAGGATTTGAAGTCGTCAATCTTGGCCTCTCTACTACTCCTACCGTTGAGGTTGCCGTACCCGAATTAAAAGCCGCTGGGGGGATTATTCTCACAGCCTCTCACAATCCCGTCGAATGGAATGCGCTCAAATTGCTGAATAGCAAGGGAGAGTTTGTAACCAAAAAAGACGGGATGGAGATCTTGGAAATCCTCGAAAATGAGTTGTTCAACTTTAGCGAAGTTCGAGAACTTGGCAAAGTAAGTCATATCGACGATTTTGAAGCGAGACATATTGAGATGATTCTCAAACTCAAATTAGTGGATCGCTACGCCATCAAAAAGGCCAATCTAAAGGTCGTCGTTGATGGAGTCAATAGTAGCGGAGGCATATTTGTACCCCAAATGTTGGAAGCACTTGGCGTCGAAAATATCGTTAAACTCAATTGCGATCCCAATGGCTGGTTTGCTCATAATCCAGAGCCTTTAGCCAAAAACCTCACCCAGATTTGTGAATATATCAAACGCAATGGTGCTGATTTAGGCATTGTGGTTGACCCTGATGTTGATCGTTTGGTGTTCATTGACAATGAAGGCAATATGTTTGGCGAAGAATACACCCTCGTCGCCGTGGCAGATTATGTACTCAAGCATAGCAAAAGTGCCGTAGTTTCGAATCTTTCGTCTAGCCGTGCCTTAGCAGATCTCGCAGCTCGACATGGTTGTCGCTATTATGCTTCTGCTGTTGGGGAAGTCAATGTAACAGAGATCATGAAGCGTACAGACGCTTTGATTGGGGGAGAAGGCAATGGCGGAATTATCTATCCCGAATTACATTATGGTCGCGATGCCTTAGTCGGCATAGCCCTCTTTTTGTCTCACTTGGTCAAAAGTGGCAAAAACATGGCTGAACTACGGGCAACTTACCCTGCCTACTTCATGGCCAAACAAAAATTACAACTCACAGAAGGTATGGATGTTGATGCCATGCTGGAACGTTTTAAAGCAAAATATAAAGACGAAAAAATCAACGAAACCGATGGCGTTAAAGTTGATTTTGCTGAGTATTGGGTCCACCTTCGTCGTTCGAATACTGAGCCTATCGTACGTATCTATACCGAAGCTAAAAGCCAAGCCCAAGCGGATGAATTGGCTGAGCGAATTATCGAAGAATTAACTGAACTTAGCTAAACGAAGAACCGATATGATTCAGGAAGGCCGAATCTATTTCGACAATGCGGCTTCTACTCCTCTCGACCCAGAAGTCTTTTCCCAAATGCAGCCTTGGTTTTTGCAACATCCAGGCAATCCTTCTTCTACTCATGCTTTTGGTCGCCCCTTGCGCAACGCAATCGAAGCCGCTAGAAGAGAGATTGCTAAAGTGATCGGTGCACAAGCTGGAGAAATCTGTTTCACAAGCGGCGGCACTGAGGCTGACAACCTTGCTATCAAAGGTGCAGTAGTAGGGCTGGGACATCGGCACATTATTTCGTCTCCCATCGAGCATCATGCCGTAACCCATACCATCGAAACTCTCGTCAATGAGGGTAAGGCTACCGTTAGTTGGTTGAGCTTAGATACTAAAGGCAATATTGATCTCCAAGAATTGGAAAGCCTACTTATGGCTAACCCCAAGAGTCTGGTGAGCCTAATGCATGGCAATAATGAGATCGGTACCCTCAATGATATTAAGGCTATCGGAGAACTTTGTGAGACTCATGGCGCTTTGTTTCACTCTGATACAGTGCAATCGATGGGCCATCTCCCCATCAATGTAAATGAAATTAAGGCCCACTTTTTGGTGGCTTCTGCTCATAAATTCAATGGCCCAAGAGGGGCTGGTTTTTTATTCGTTCGCCGAGGGCATAAGATTCCTAGCCAAATCGACGGAGGGAGTCAAGAACGAAACTTGCGTGCTGGCACAGAGAATGTGGCTGCTATTGTCGGCATGGCTGCTGCGCTACAAAAGTGCGAACGTCTGATGGACGAAAAACTAGCACATCTCTGGGCACTAAAGCAGTACATGAAATCGCAATTAAAATTGCACTTTCCGGACTTAGGCTTCAATGGTGAAACCGAAGCCGGTAAATCTATCCCAACAGTCCTCAACGTAGCTTTTCCCTGTGGTGAGGATGATGCGATGCTATTGTTCAATCTTGATATCGCTGGCATTGCTGCTTCAGGTGGATCTGCCTGTAATTCAGGAGCTAATATCGGCTCTCATGTCCTGCGTGGCATAGATGCTGCTCGACCGGCTTTGATCAATTCAGTTCGATTCTCTTTTGGTCCGCAAAACACTATCGAGGAGATAGATCGGACCCTTGAACAACTGAAGGCCATCGTAAAAACACCGGCCATGTAAGTTTAACGACGGCTTAACCTTAGGGTATGTGCTTTTTCCCTCCATTTTTCACTAACTTGCGAATCAGTTCGTTAGTATAATACAGCACAACGAGCCCCTTGTTTTTCTTGCAATTACCGGATTATCCTCGCTGTGATAAAATCTGTTCTCGCGCTTCGCGGAACACGCAAACCCAAACTATAAATAAGTGAGGGAAGCTTGGCATGGAAGGAGGAAACGTAGCAATCTATCTGGATTTTGAAAACTTAGCCATATCGGCGGATACCGTGTATCCATCGCATGTAGCTCCATTGGCCATCGAGCCAATAGTAGAGTTTGCCCTAGCATCGGGTGCGATCAGGATCAAACGGGCTTACGCAGATTGGTCAATGGACCTCTTTGCCCAATATCAACCTAAGTTGATGGAAAAGGGCTTTGAGTTGATCCACCTGCCAGCCACAAATCTACAAGGTAAAAACGGCTCCGACGTTCGATTAGCCATTGACGTCATGGAGATGTTGGAGCAATTCAACGATATTGATCATGTGATCATCGGCTCTGGAGATACGGATTTTATTCCCTTGATCCAGCGGCTGCGTTCACGCGGCAAGACGGTACTCGTCCTAGGCTTTGAGCATAGTGTGGGTAATCTCGTCAAACTCAATAGTGCGGCTTTCAAATCTTTGGAAGATCTTTTAGGGATGCCCCGTGAAGATAGTCGTAAACCCGAAAGAGTGATCGACCCCAAAAACTTTGAGAAAGGTCGCCAAATCATTATTGAGTTTTTGAGAAATCGTACCGAAACAGGTCCTATCCTGATGGCGCGACTCAAGCAGCAGCTTATGCGCTTGCAGCCTGATTTTTCAGAAAAAGCACTAGGCTTCGCTTCTTTTAAATCCTTTATCGAGGCGATGGAAGGCGACCTTGTCGAACGCATCGAAATGCAGCAGGATACTCTGCCACTCGTGCATCTACAAGAAGAAGAGGCGGATGACTCCCCTCTAGCATCAAACTACCGAGAACTAGCCGAGCGCTTTCTCAGTAAAAAACTCCGATATATTACCGAAAGTCATCGTCGATACGAAATGTCTTTGGGACTATTGGATCTCTATGAAGATCATGTCGCCATTTCCATGAATGAGATGTTTGATCTGCTTTATGATTATCTAGATCAGCAGCAGGCCAAAACGGACATCAAAAAGTATGTCAATACGCTTTTCACTGGTGGTGCTTTCGAACCACGCGAACCCAATCTCAACGGCCCATTATTGGCAAGACCATTCAAGTTAAAAGCCGACTATAAAGACCCTGAATCGATCGACCAGGTCTATATTCAGCGCGTTAGCGAGATCTTACAGAGCCGCTACCCCGACCTCCCCGCCTTTGAGATTCTTGACCTTCTGGTATAAATCCTAGTACTACTGATTGCTCTTTTGCTTGTAGTTTCTGGAGGATTTTCGGAGTGTCAAGACTAATCATGCGTACTCTACGATCTTCTTGACCGACTACGATTCGATCTTTATTGAGCCAACAAATGCTCCTCACACTACTTTTTATTGCTGTTTGGATTTCACTTTGCCACTGTCCATCTATCTTATAGATTAGGATTTGGCCAGTGCGATTGCCTATGGCCAAGCGTTCCCCAGAGGGGCTAATCGCCATAGACTGCGCATCTCTGATGGGTAAATTTATATCCCAGATCAACTTTAGTTCCTCCTTAGCATCCCCCAACTCATAAGCACTCAGACGATCTATATCCAATAAGTATAAGCGTTCCCCAGCGGGAGAGAATGCTGCTTTTCTTGCCTTAGCGCTAAAAGGATGAAGCTCTTTTGTCTGATAATCAAATAGTTGTAGTTGTCTCTTTTCGTCGATAGCGAGCACTTGATTACGCCCTGGGCGAACGAGCAATTCCCTCACTGGCTGACTATGCCCCGCCCCACCAATCAGATGATCGAGACTCATATTGTTAGGCGCAAAAGGGTCGGATTGTACTTGGATTTGCTGCTGAAACTGGGTGACATCTTCGCCCCTTAAGGTATTGAGATTGGGGAGAGACTGCATCCCAGCGGTCTCGTATAGCTTTTCGCCTTTTAGATTCCAGACTTTGATGGACCAGTCTTGGCCCGCGCTGACAAAGTGTTTGCCATCTGCGAGGAACGCCAAACTATGGACTGCGCCCCAATGTCCCGGTATTTTTGCTCGCAATATCTTCATCGGATCATCCGCTTGGGCTACTAGCGTAGGATCAAAGGGAAGTCCCGGAAACTCATCTGCCTGTATGCTATCAGGTCGGTAGTTAAATTCAGTAGCAAATTTTAGGAGTTCTTCGATATAAACCCCTTTGATACTTTGAGTTTGGCGTTCCCCGACTAGGGATACCAGCTCAATATTGCCAGCCTCATCGCCATAGACCAGATGCGTCCCATCAGCTGAAAGTGCTGCGGAATGTATTATCCGACGATTGATGATGGACCAAGACTGTGGCTGAGGATCTCCAAGACCTTGATAGAGTGCTACGCGATTTGCGGTACTCACCAATAGATGCCCCGCTTCTGCTTGATATTGAATCTCAATTGGCGAACGATCAAGGCGTTTTTGTTGATCCAAATAGTTGATATTCAAGTCCCAAAGGATTAATTGTCCCTGATTCAATGCGGCTACTTTTTTACCGTCAGGAGACATTTGTATCTCCTCTACTAGCTCTAGATCCGCTGCACGGAACGCTAAATTGACTTTGCTGGTCGCATTGATCAATTGGCAATCACCCTCTCCACTCGCGAGTAGATATTCATCTGCGGCCAAAGCTGGGGCTACAATCCGGGCTTTTTCTATGGTCGTGATGGCCTTTATTTGAGGCTCACCGTTTTGTTCCAAACGCCAAAGATTTTTACGCGTAAGGACGATGATTTCATTTTTCTCGACTGACCAATAACCATCACGGATATCATCTTCAAAAGCAAACTCTAGATCATCATATCGTTCCAGTTCTAGTCGAGCTTGCATGGCACTACCGTTCTCTAGTACCACAAACTGAAGATTAAATTTGGGGATTAGGAGCGCAAAGGAGATGGATTCAAATTTCTTTTCAAATTGTTGCAGCAACTTGCCTGATCGCTCATAGAGTTGAGGGCCTGCCTCTGGGTGAAATACCAAAATGCCTTTTTCATCCGCTGTAAAGGCAAAATCGTGCAATAAAAAGCGTGATTTTTGCCGACCCCCTTTACCGCCCCCACTTTTGCTAGCATAGCGGCCTCTGCCTTGTTGGGTTTCGATTTTTGGGGTGAGGGCAATACCCGTAGCAGTTTTTTGATTAAGATCCCAAAGACTAAGGATGCCTGTCTCTTGGAGGAGTAATACCTGATCTCCTGCTTGATTCCAACGCATCTGGATAGTATCTGCGGATTGGGCTAAGGGGAATAATAGCTTGCCTTGAAGATCGCAGATAACAGCATCTTGCTCGGCATAAGCCAATAATAACCACTTGCCGTTAGGCGAAAAACTCAGCGCGAGTATTTGCAACTCTTTGCTAGATTGTTGATAGAAAAAACTATTGTGGAAGGCTTGACGGATCGCTTGCTCGCTCAGGGCATCTTCTTTCAATTCCCAGGCTTGCAATGCTTGGGACCTCTCGCGTTCCGACACGGTCGGGAAGTTGAGGACCTTGGAGCAAAGATATAAATGCAGCTCAGCTGAACTCGGTTGCCGCCTGCCTCTCCGACCTTGCTCGATTAGTTCTAGATCTTCTTCATCCAAAGGACGCGGACGGATACTCTCGCGATTCAATACCAATTGATTGCGCAAAACGCGAACAGATTGCTGGCCCGGCGCATTAGACTCATCGGAGCGCCTTTGCACTAGTGGAGCTAAGGTGTCATGTGCCAAGCGAGTCGTCTGATCTTGGTTTGGATCGATCAGTAAATATCGCTTTTTGAGCTTGATGAGGAGTTTTTTGAAGGTCTCTTCCATTACTGGAAAAGTTGCTTTTAGGTCGCCAAACTTCCGTTTAGTTGCAGTTCCGAGGGTAGTAGTGTGATACGAAAGTAAATCCAAGACTAAGCCAGAACGCACCAATTCGGGCTCTTCGACTTCTAATGATTTGAGTTGTTGATGGAGAAAGTCCTCCATTCCTAGTCCATTGGCTTGAAAGTAGCGGTAGAGTTCATACGTGAACTGAATCCGCTCTGGATTCGTGGCTTTTGCTTTGCGCCACATTTTAGATAGTAGAATCTGTAGCATGGGTGCCACGGGCGATTCTGGATCTTGCAGCAGATCATCTGCTATCTGTTTTGCCAATGTTTTTTCCTCACCCTCCCGTCGCTCAATCCTGAGTTTGTAGGTTTCTTTGCAACCTTGTTCACGACTGACTCCCTCAATGGCATCGATGACATCGTCGCGCTTGAGGCGTTGCAAGAAGACTTTTTGCCAAGGCAAGGCCGCAACTTTGAAGGCTTCCTCTATCTCTGCTAGGTACTCTTTGCGATAGCTAAGGACCAATTTACCTTTGAGACTAGTTTGCCCATCAAAAAACATTGACTTGATGATGGCTAGAAATTCTATCCATTCTTCTTTGGGAGTTGTTCCAGCTTTGGGACGCGTAAATACTTCTTCTCCTTGATCTAGAAAGACAATCAATGGCTGCTTATGTTTGGTTTCTATCGCTTTCCAAGCTTGGTAGATATCCTCTGCTTGATGAGCGTTTAAGCCAGCTTGAAGGGTGCCGAGTAGTCCCGCATCCTGCGAACGCCTGAGATATTGGATTTGATGATCTTTTTTGAGCCTTGGACTGAGTCCTGCCGCCAATAATGAGGATTTGCCTACACCAGAACGTCCATATAGGTGAATGACCGGAGGATCTTGTAGAGCTGTCGAGCCTTCCCAGCCTTTGGCCTTGGCTTGGGCTTCGAGGGCCTTTTGCTGCGGTTTGACTCTGATCTTTTCATAGAGCGAGCGGATTTGAAAAGAACGACCAAAAAATATACGAGCATCCTCCTCTCGATACCATTCGAGGTAGCGATATGGCTCCGGTGGATAAATCTCATCTAGGGGCGGTAGGCCGAAAAGTGGGTCATGAGCTGCTGAGGGTAGGTTCCAATCGTGGATGCGTTCGGCCCCGGGCCGTACATATAAATCCCAAGGAAAGCGTCCGCTACTCACCTCAGTATCTTCGAAAAATAGATTGCGGTGGCGTTCGCCGTGGCGTATCTGAACACTCGCCACTGCTTCCTGAAAGGCCGTGAAAAGCCTGTCGCCCTTGCTAAGGCTATGAAAAAAATTAGTGGATAGATCACGCGCTACCCCGTCTTTGATCTGTTCAGAAGTGGCGATAACGGCTGGTACGCCTTCGGCTAACAATAAGTCAGCTTGCTTTTGTGTCGAGCAACCATTGAGAAAAACCAATTGTAAATTAGGCTGTAGTCCTAGAAAACGGGCCAAACCCGATCCATGCGCTAATTCAGGATTGCCTTCGGCTGATTCTAAACATAGATGAAACGAACCCGCATGACCGGCAAAGTGAAAGATCGCCAAGCGATTGCCGATCCGTTGGAATGCATCCATCAGGCGATCAAGATTGGTGTCTTCGATGATCTCTATTTCGCAGAGGTGCGGTATCTTCTCGAGATGGGCTAAAATGCCTTCTTTTTCGGCTTTGAGTTCGTCCAAAAAACGATCGGGCTGACTTTGATCGTTGGCAAAGGCAAGGAGTACTACGGGGGTGCTCATACCTTAAGATAAGGGGACTTTTTGATGCCCCAAAATTTTACACCAATCGAAGCTTCTTGAATTTGCGTTGAAGGATCGATTCGTCCTCAACTCCTAGCCAATCATCCAGGAGTGTGGCATATACCTGCCTGAAGTCAATTTCCCATTGTACATCTCCATCATCTAGTTGACTGAGGTCTGGGGCTTTGTTGAAGATACCCGGACGCTGCAATTTTCCGCCCATCAAAAACAGATTGTTGGCTTTGCCGTGATCGGTACCCCCACTGGCATTTTGGGAAACTCTGCGACCAAACTCCGAAAAGGTCATGATCATCGTTTCGTCAAACTTATCGTTTTTGCGTAGATCATCCGTAAATGCTGCTACTGCCTCGGCATATTGCTTGAGCAACCTATCTTGAACATTGCGTTGACGAATGTGGGTGTCAAAACCTGATAGAGAAACATAAAAGACGCTCGTATCTACTCCTGAGCAGATCAATTCTGCAATCAGCTTGAGTCTTTTACCAATTTCGGTAGCGGGATATTCCGCTTTGGATTGATAAATTTTGCTCTTCTCGTAAACATACTCTGCCGATTGCATGGTTTCGGCCATGGTTTTGTAGAGATAATGGAGCTCGCTATTATCTGCCTCGCCAGATTGTTGGTATTGCTGATTGAGGTGTTGCAAATAAGGGTCTTGGGTTGCTTCAAAAAGCCTGCGAGGATCACGCACTGCCAAACCTTTGGTTTGCTTCCCTTTGACCGAAAGACTCAAGGTGTCGTCGATTTCGATCACGCTATGGGGACTCGCTTCCGTCCCCTGACATTGATGATCGAGATAGCGGCCCAACCAACCGTTTTCCCAGTATTCATCGGCATTACTAGCAGTATGCCAGATATCCATCGCTCTAAAGTGCGAACGATTGGGATTGGGATAACCTACGCTATTGAGTAAGCTCATCTCTCCATTATCATAGAGATTGCGGAGTGCTTCAAGAGCCGGATTAAAGCCTTGATGATCGTTGAGGGTGATGACACTGCCCGGCGATATACCGATACCACTTCTTTGCTGGTAGTAGATATCATCCCCATAGGGAACGATGGTGTTGAGCCCATCATTGCCACCCGAAAGCTGGATTACGACCAATTTTTTTCCATTAGCACTTTGCTGACTAAAAGGTGCGGCCTGCAAAAAGCGTGGCAGCATGATTGAAGTAGAAGCGAGGGCCGATATTTTGAGAAAGTCTCTGCGTGAGGACATTGATTATTCGTTTTTTAGTTTGGAGTCCGTGGTCCGTAGTTGGTTTCTGTATTGAGATTGTTTTTCCTGACTACTGACTAGCAGAGCTGAAATTCCGGGGTACACAGCAAACGCATTACATATAGTTTGAAAGCTTGTTCCTTACTTTGGCCTTGGGCAAAAGCGGTTATGTCTTCTGTTTGGAGCTTCGATGGGACTTTGGCCCAGAGATAGGTTTGCAGATCGTTACCTTTTGGGGCTCTACCTTCGGTGAACGCTTTTTCTAAGCTGTCCCAGTCGATTTCACCTTTGAGCTTACGGACCATCTTTTTGTCGTTTAGCTTGATTGAGTCTTCATTACCAGCAAAGTCTGATTTTGCCTTCATTGCTAGTTCTGCGGAGAAGATTACCGCTCTCGGAATCTGCATCCGTAGCATGATTGAACTACTGTCTATCCACGCCCGTCCATCAGGCCAACCTGCTACATTGGGAGGCGAAAACAAGACCTGTCCCATGGCTTTTTGCATGAAAATAGGCGCATCCTGATCTGGAAACGATAGCTTGAGCCGGCGCATCAAACTGACGATATACTCAATCGGAGACTTGATCCGGATTCCAACGTTCTGCGAAGCATAAAAATGATCTGAGCTAAATATCATCCTCATCAAAGCCGCGATGTCGTAGTCGCTCTCGTAGAAAGTCGCACTCCATTTGGTAAGGATTGCTTCATCGACTTTGGGATTGACGAAGTATTGATAGATTTTTCGGGTGATATAGCGTGCTGTCTGCTCCTGCGCTAGTAAAATATCAAGGACATCATCTCCATCGAAGTTTCCCGTCTGTCCCAGAACGCTTTTTTTGCCTTGGTCATGCCAATTTTTACGATAGACAAATTCACCATTGAGTTTGCTGCTCCAACCTGTAAAAGCTCTGGCCGCCTCTTTGATATCTTGCTCGGAATAATGGCCTCTCCCCAATGTAAATAGTTCCATCACTTCTCGCGCAAAGTTTTCATTGGGTGAATCTTTACGGTTTTGCTGGTTATTTAAGTAGCGCAACATTGCGGCATCTTTGGATACTGCCTTGAGCAAATCTCCAAACGACCCCAGGGCATATTTGCGGATCACATTATTTTGCTGCTGCATGATAAAGTATTGCAGGGGCAAACGGCTAGCAAAATGATCATGCCAAAAGAGCGTCATCTTCTCTCTCAGTTGAGCCTCGCTAGTCGCCATGCGATTGATCCAAGCAGTGTTAAGCTCTTTTTGTGATTGACGACCTTGCTTTTTGAGCATCTTTTTTTCCTCATCACTCAAGCCTTGCATACCCATATTGGAGTTGGCGATTGCTGGTAATTTGCCCACTGAGAGTGGGACAATAGCCTTTGAATCTGCAAATAGGCGATCTACAATTTGAGAGATCTGGGTATTTTGATCCTTGCGCCAGTTTTTCAGATTTGGGCCAAAGCCTGCTCTGGTATATAGGTGTTGGACGTGTTGCCAGTTGGTCATATTCCTACTCGATTTCTATTTAGACTCCCTACTGCGTAGAACGTTTAATTTGTTCTATGACAAATAGAAAATAAATTGCCCCTATAGGTTAAACGCATCAAAACGATTGGGCGCATTTTCTAGCCTTTTCTTCGCAGAACATCCCCGCTCACACTAGCCGCAACCCCTTCAAATGGGTTTTCTCACTGCCCAATTTCTCGATCATGCCCGGAGAGCGCCACTTTAAAGGGGCGGAGATTGAGGCGGGGGATGTTTAGGCGGGCAAAACGAAAGTCCTGTATTTTGATGCGTTTAACCTATTGCCCCTATATCGCTGATTGAGACGTCATAAATTTTCCTATATTCACTTCTACACTTTAAATGATTGCTACCAAGATGAAGGTTTTTGTATCGCTCCTTAGCTGCTTTTTATTACTCGCTTGTCAAGAATCTACTAGTCAGGTTTCTCAAAATATACTGACTGATGTTGAAACTGAGGCCGGGTGGGAATTACTTTTCAATGGCAAGAATTTTGAAGGATGGCATAATTACGGCGAAAAAATGGTCAAGGGTTGGGCCATTGAGGAAGGTGCAATGCTAGCACTCGGTCAAGAAGATGGGGGAGATATCGTAAGTGAAAACACTTATTCGGACTTTGAATTAAGCCTAGAGTGGAAACTAGCCTCTGAAGCCAATAGCGGGATATTTTTTAGAGTGGTAGAAGATACTGAAGCTTTTAAAACAGTATATGCTACTGGGCCCGAATATCAGTTACTGGACGATGCTGGATTTGAAGGCAAAGTTGAAGAGATGCAAAAAACAGGCTCCAACTATGCCATGCATGCGGTTTCTAATCGTCCTGTCAAAGCAGTAGGGGAGTGGAATAAGAGTCGGATTCTTGTACAAGGTCATCATGTTGAGCATTGGCTCAATGGCGAAAAAATAGTTGAATATGAATTAAGCTCTTCCGATTGGATGGAGAGAATGCAAAACAGTAAGTGGAAAGACTATCCGGCTTATGGCATGGCACGTGAAGGAAAAATCGCTTTGCAAGATCATGGCAACAAGACTTGGTTTCGGAATGTGAAAATTCGTCCCCTATCGCCTGTGATTAGCCTTTTCAATGGACAAAACCTAGACGGTTGGAAAGTACATGGTACCGAGAAGTGGTATGTCGATAAAGGCGTTTTGATCTGCGAAAGTGGCCCAGATGAGGCATATGGTTATCTCGCTACGGTAGATACCTTTAAGAACTTGGACCTAGAGTTAGAGTTTCAACAAGAAGCTGATGGCAATAGCGGTGTATTCTTTCGTTCCTCGCTAGAGGGTACCAAAATCAGTGGCTGGCAAGTAGAAGTGGCTCCTCCCAATCATGATACTGGTGGGGTATATGAATCTTACGGTAGAGGCTGGTTAGTGCAAATAGATGATGAGCACGAAGGCTATCTCAAAATGGGAGAGTGGAATCAATTACGCGTTAGAGTGGTAGGCGATCATGTTCAGACCTGGCTAAATGGTCACAAAATGGTTGATTTTCACGACGAAAAGATTGGTGAAGCCCAAGGCTCCATTGCTTTGCAGATCCATGATGGCGGCGGTATCAAAGTTCGCTGGCGTAACCTAAATGTGCGTTCGCTTTAAGCAAAAAAGCTTAACCCATAGCCCAATAAGGCGCCTCCGACTACTAAGTACATCGGACTTATCTTAGGTCTTAGCTGCGAAACTCCTACCGCTAAGGCCAATATCACCCATCCTTGCCATTGGAAAGGGGAAAGTAGACTTGTGTAGCTAAGTTGGAGGAGAACTGCGACCATCACCCCTATGGCGCTGACGTTGACTGCATCCAAGAAGGCGCTGAGCCAAGCCGATTCACGGAGACGGGGTATCCAAGGATTGACGAGAGCCACAAAGACAAAAGAAGGTAAAAAGATACCTAAGGTGGCGACCAAAGCACCACCCAGACCTGCAATTTGATAGCCAATAAAGGTTGCTGTAGTTAGTACCGGGCCGGGTGTAAATTGACCCGCTGCAATGGCGTCGAGTAACTGAGTTTGCGTTAGCCAGCCTCTTTGCTCTACTAGTTCGCCTTCGAGATAGGCAAACAAGACGTAACCACTACCAAAAAGGACTGCTCCGACTTTAAGGAATACGCCAAAAAGAGGCCATAAACCAATCTGGAAACGATGTTTGACCGCCTGAATGGCGATCATGCCTGCTATACCTCCTACTAATATGGCCAATACTTCTGGTGTACCTAATAATACTGTAGCCACTACGATAGCACCTAATAGATAGTAGGCCGGATGTTTCATGGCTTTTCGCCCCAGTTTGAGGACTGCATTGAAGATCAAAACCAATACCACTGGTTTGATCCCCTCTAAGAAAGGAGTTACGGTGGGAAGCGTTCCGAAACGGACATAAAACCAAGCCAGTAATCCTGTCAATAATGCTGCAGGACCAATGAAGCATACGCCAGCTACGATCATACCTGGGATGCCTGCTCTTTGTAGGCCTACATGCATCACCATCTCGGTAGAGTTAGGGCCGGGGATTAGGTTGGTGGCACCAATTAAATCTAAGAAATGTTGACGATCGAGCCATTTACGCTTGCTGACTACCTCTGCTTCCATCATTGCGATATGAGCGGCAGGACCACCAAAAGCAGTGAAGCCAAGCTGCAAAAACAAGCTCGCTAGTTCCCAAAGTCTTTGAGATAAGGGAGGGAGGTTTTCTTCTGTTTGGTTTAACTCGCTCATCTCGTGCTATTACAATTGAGTGATGAAAATAAACATACCCGGTAGCAGGAAGAATACTGCAACAACATATAGCACTCCATAGATACGATTGCGTAAGGTCAATTTACCTAAGCCTTGAGCCAAGGTGATAGGTAGACGGCGTATTTGAGGGATTGGGAAGAGGATAAATACCCCAAAAAGATTAAATAAGAGATGTACGAAGGCAATTGCTAAAGCGTTCGGCGAGCCGACTCCTAAAAATAAAGCGGCAATCAAAGCAGTAGTGGTGGTGCCAATATTGGCTCCCATCAAAAATGGAAATGCTTTGTAGAGTGTTACTTTTTCACTCGCTACTAATGGTACGATCAGAGAGGAAGTTACCGAACTTGATTGCACTGCTGTTGTGAGCAAAAAGCCAGCGGTCAGTGATTTGGTAGGACTGCCAAATATAAAACGATCGAGATTTTCTTGAACCTTACCAATGATAAAGGTTTTGAGCAATTTGGTCAAACTCCGTAGAGATAAAAATAACAAACCCAATGCAATCGGTAAGCTCACAAATGGCGTCCCTTTAGGAAATGCGTCGGTGGCAGTAAAACCTAAAATCCACTTAGCTAATGCTTTGGTCGTATAATCAAGTATGCCTTTTGTTTTGCCTCCTTCGCCCGCTTCTGTAAAAAACATATCCGCTAAACTGGTTGCAGCGCTTGATAAAGCTCCAGTAAAATACTCTAAAGCGAAAAGGATAATTACTGTGATAATATTGAAAAAATCATGTACTGTGGCGGCGGCGATTGCCTTCTGATACTCAGAACGATTACCAATATGTCCCAAAGAAACAATCGTACTCGTAACTGAAGTTCCAATATTGGCGCCCATGATCATGGGAGTAGCTTCGATAGGGCTCATCGTTCCTGCTGCTACGAGGCCGACGATCATCGTGGTTGTCGTTGACGAACTCTGAATCACTGCGGTGGCCAGCATTCCTACAAATAAGGCGATAAACGGATTGCCCGCGATGGTAACCAACTCTTTGGCATAATCTGCCCCAAAGAGTTTGAAGCTCCCTGACATGAGGTCAAGTGCTACTAGAAATACAAAAAGGGTGAAAATTAATTGGCCTATTTTATAGACTAAATCAGTCCCTTTAAAGGCTGATTGGGGAAGTGGGTTTTGTCCGTTGTTACTCAAGAGTTTGTGGCTTACTGTTTTGAGCAAAACTAGGAGCCACAGGTTGGAGAAGCATTAAGACTGTATTAAGAAACTGTTATCTATCCTCCCTTCAATGTTAAAGGGAGTTTTTGACCCAGTCTACAAAGCTCGTCGCTACGATAGGATGTAGCAAAATTAGACTCAACACGCCCCCAATTGCCCCAAAAAGGTGGCCATCATGATTGATCTTGCCACCTCCTCGCATCGAAGCAAAAAGGGAAACACCCACAAATAAAAGGGCAAAGAGCCAACCGGGGAACTCAATAGGGAGAAAAAGTATGCCCAGCTTGGTTTCAGGATTGATCATAATCGCCGCAAAGACTACTCCACTGATCGCACCAGATGCCCCGAGTGTATAGTATCCTGAATCATCTTTATGGCGGATCAAAGAAGGCAAGCTCCCCGCTAGTAAACTCAATACATAAAGCACTGCAAACTGCCAATGTCCAATCGCGAGTTCGAGGACGAAGGCAAAAAAGTAAAATGCCATCATATTGAAAATGAGATGCATCCAGTCTGCATGAATCAAACCACTCGTAAATAAAGGTTTCCAGTCCTTTTCTTTAAATACCCGAGGCGGATTGAGCATAAAACGGTATTTGAGACTACCATCTTTGAAAGCCATAAGACTAGTCAAAATAGTAATGACAAAAATACAGGAGGCTACGGGTGCCTGGAAAAAGAGCTGAATATTCATATTGACTTAATGCATTCTCCTAAAAATTACGAAAAATAAACCCCTCCGTTCATGATCAATGACGAATAATTGTCCAAAGCCTACGCTTACTCAAAATCCTTACGATCTAGCACGCACAATACCGAGTTTAGGATCATCAAAAGATCCCGACTCATGAAAAAATCATTTGCTCTCAGTTTGATCGTTTGGCTAGCCGCTGCTTCTCAATTATGGCTCACTCCTGCTGAGAACGCCACCACTGATCTTCGTTTCCAACAAAAATCCCTGCCACTAAAAGGTGAAATTGCTCCTACAGTTCACTCAAGCG